>JAUVCD010000039.1 GCA_030590865.1 Myxococcales bacterium
GAGGGTGCCAGCGTGCTCGGCGGCGTCAAGGGGGCTCGCGTAGCTCGCCCCGGCGCTGCGCGCCGGCTGCGCCCTTGACTCCGCCTGCGCGCGCTGGGGGGGGGAGCGGCAAGCGCAGGAGGGCGCGGCAGAAAGAAGGTATCAGCATGAGTAGACTTCGAATCATCGACGAGATCATCGAGCTGGCTCCCGTGGTCGAGGGGCTGGCGCGGGAGATCGGTAGGCATAGTCCCGAGCTTGCTCGGCAGATCCGCAGGGCCTGGCCACGGGTGCTGTGTAACGCCGGCGAGTCGCTTCATCGCATGGGGCGCAAGACCACCAACCGGCTGGACGACGCCATGGGCGAGGCGCGAGAGACGCACTGCGCGCTGCGCTACGGCATGGCGTGCGGGTTCATCAGCGACACCGAGCGGGGCGCTCAGGTTCTCGACCAGGTCGATAAGGTCACCGCTACACTCTACAAGCTGGCCCACCGGCCCAAGCGGTGATGCCGCGTGACCGTCCGGCCACCGGGCAGCAAGCTGGTGGCCGGACGGCCTTCGCTAGCGTCGTTGCGGACGCCGCGCCAGGCAGTAAAGCACTGCGGCCACCCCGTCGACCCTGCGGAGTAGCTCAGCGTTGATGTCGGCGTATTGGCACGCTGCCGCATAGCGCAGGGCCGCATACGTCTCCTTGGCCTCGCCAAGCGCGTCGTCGAACCGATTGTTCCCCTTGGCCCCCCGCCGCAGCTGCGCCTCCCCGGTGTTGGTCGCCACCCGACACCAAGCCCGCTGCAGCTGCGAAGCCAACTCGCCGTTGTGCGCCCGCGTCTCGCAAACAACCCGCGAGATGTCGACAGCCAACGAAACGATCTCATCCATGACTCTGAGTCCCATACCGAACCTCCTTTGGTAACTCGTTCTTCAGCCCCCCCCGCCGCCGCGCGGAGGCGCAGTCAAGGCGCGCAGCGAGCCTGCGAGCGAAGCCCGGCGCGTAGCGCCGGCTTGGCCTTTACGGCGCCGAGCCCGGTGGCACCCTTGGAGAAGAACGAGGAGCGATCCGAATCAGAAGCAGCATCGGAGGCGGAAACAGCGTCAGAGGCGGAATCAGCACCTGATCTACTCCCCCACCTCCGCCGCTGTCTCCGCCGCTGTCTCTGCCGCTGTCTCCGCCGCTGCCTCTGCCGCTGTCTCCGCCGCCGTCTCTGCCGCTGCCTCCCGGACTCACTTGGGCACTGGCACGCCCGACCGCCACAGCTGGATCACGCCGTGCTCAGGGACGAGGCGCGGTCGAGCTGAGCACTAGCCCGGACCAAGTCTCTTTGCTGTCTTCATCGTCGGCGCCTGTTCGACGCTCGCCACGTGTACTAGACCGGGCGTCGTGTCAGGTCCTCTCATTCCCTACGTCGTCGTGCCCGAGCTTCCGCTGTCGTTCCTTCGGTACGTTCCGGTGCTTGGCGACAAGCTCGATCCAAACAACCCGCTCACCATCAAGCCTTTTGGTGCGCTGGTCGCGGTGGGCGTGGCCGTGGCCTGGTGGTTAGCGGTCCGAAACGCCCGTGAGCGTGGCCTCGACACCAAGAAGCTCGACAAATTCATGCAATGGTCCGTGGGAACGGGGTTCGTCATGGCCCACGTGCTGGATGCCATTGCCTACCACCCCGACTTGGTGATGGCGGACCCGTGGTACTTGCTGCGGCTGTGGGAAGGGCTGTCCAGCTTTGGCGGAATCCTCGGAGGCATCCTCGGTGCCTGGGCTTGGCACAAGGTCCGTAAGGAAAACGTCCTCGAGTTCCTCGATGTTTGTATCGCCGCTTTTCCGCTTGGCTGGGTCTTTGGGCGCACCGGTTGCTCGGTGGTGCACGATCACCCAGGGGCGCTGTCGAACGCTTGGTTCGCGGTCAAGTTCCCGCCCAACACGCTGCAGACCGGTTTCAGTGGACGCTTCGACTTGGGGCTCATGGAGATGGTGCTCACCATCCCGCTGGCCCTGGCCTGCTACGTATTGTGGCGGCGAAAGCCGTTGCGGCCGGTGGGCTTTTACATGGGGTTCACCCTGGTGGTCTACGCCCCGACCAGATTCCTGCTCGACTTCTTGCGGGTCCAGCCTGGCGATGCCCTGTTCCAAGATTGGGCCGATCCACGCTACCTGGGTCTCACGCCTGCCCAGTGGGTTTGTTTTGCTGCCTTCGCTCTGGGCCTATATTTTGTGAAACGGGTGTGGGGCAAGGACTACGTCCGCATGGCGCCCCTCGCGCCAACCGAGGACGAAGGAGCGGACCCGGGCGATAGCGGCGCCAAGGCTGTGGACGAAGGACCTGATGAAGATGATGGCGGCGCCAAGGCCGTGGACGAAGGACCCGATGAAGGTGGTGGCGGCGCTGAGCCCGTGGCTGCCGAGGCAGTGCCCAAGTAAGTCGCTCGGCTCGAGATACTCAAATGCGTGCGCTGCTCGTTCAACCCGAGTTTCCAATTTCGTATTGGGGCATTCAGTACGGACTGCCGATCATCGGGACCAAGGTCTCGTTGCCGCCACTCGGCTTGATCTCTCTCGCAGCCCTGCTCCCGGCTAGCTGGCAGCTGCGACTCGTCGACCTCAACGCCGGTCCGCTCACCCAGGCTGACCTCGACTGGGCGGAAGTGGTCTTGACCGGTGGCATGCACATCCAGTCAGACTCTACGCAACAGGTCATCGCTCAGGCGCAGGCTCGCCGCCGCCTCACCGTGGTCGGCGGGCCAGGCCCTACCACGGCGCCTGACCAATATGCTGGCGCTGACGTCCTGTTTCTCGGTGAGGCGGAGGGGCGCATCGATGAGCTCTTGCAGGCGATTCGCGAGTGGTCAGGCAAGCCGCTGGTGCTCGAGGCTGGTGACGAACATCCCGATCTGAGCCTGGCGCCGGTGCCGCGCTTCGATCTGCTGAAGCTGGCTGATTACGCGTCGGTGAGCGTGCAGTACTCGCGCGGCTGTCCGTTTCTTTGCGAGTTCTGCGACATCATCGAGATCTTCGGCCGGAAACCGCGGGTCAAGTCAGCGGCGCAGGTGCTGAGCGAGCTCGAGGAGCTTCACCGATTGGGGTGGAGGAGCTCGGTGTTCTTCGTGGATGACAATTTCATCGGCCACAAGCGGGCGGTGAAGAAGCTGTTGCCCCAGATGGCCGAGTGGCAAGCGCAGCATGGCCATCCTTTCGAGCTCTATACCGAAGCGAGCGTGAATCTGGCGGGCGACTTCGGTTTGATGGACGGGATGGTGGCGGCCGGTTTCTCGCAGGTCTTCGTAGGGATCGAGAGCCCCTCGCAAGCGGCGCTCGAGGAATGCCACAAGGGGCAAAACCTCCACATCGATCTCAATGAGTCGATCGATCGGATGGCTCGGCGAGGCCTGGAAGTCATGGGCGGGTTTATTGTCGGTTTTGACAGCGATCCGGACGACATCTTCGAGCAGCAAAGTCGCTTCATTACCCACAATGCCATCCCCCTTGCCATGGTCGGATTTCTCAATGCCCTGCCTGGTACCGCGCTGTGGCGTCGACTGGATGGGGAGGGACGACTACGTCCCGGATGGACGGGAGACCAGCTCGAACGCCCCAACTTCATCCCCCTGATGAACGAGCGTCATTTGATCGAAGGCTACCGAAGATTGGTCGAAGAGGTCTATTCGCCAGCCGCTTACTATGCCCGTTGCCGGGCCTTTCTCGAGCGGGCGCCGGCCCGCTTCAGTCGGCGGAAGTTCCAGTTTTCGGAGCTTCCCATTGCCGTGAGAGCCCTCTTCCATATGAGCGTCCGCAGCCCCTGGCGTCGGGAGTTCTGGAGGCTCATGGCGACGATGCTCAAGCGCAACCCGCAGAGTCTGGGCTGGGTCATGGCACACGCCATTCAGGGCGAGCACCTGATCCGCTACACCCGCGAGGATCTGCTGCCACGACTCGATGCCGCCCTGGCAGCGCTACCGAACGACCTCGGGGCGCAGCCGACCGCGGTACCTTGCCATCCAAGCGCAGCCGAGCGACCCCGCGGGTCCGGATCCAGGTCCCCTCAGCCGGCCTGAGCTCCCCTGGATCGGCTGTTCAAATGCTTGCCGCACCGCGACACGCTATGGTCGAGCCCAGGCTGAGTTGCCGAGCAGGAAGCCATGACCGAAAGCTCATCTGACTCGATGCGTTTGAGAGTGCCTCGCATTTTGTGGGGGGCGTTGGTCTTTTCGACCTGTCTGTTCCTCGTCGTGCTGGTCATCCAACAGCGGACCGGTGCACTACCCACCGAGCCGGTGAACCCCATCATGTTGCCGGTGATCGCCGTGGTGGCCTTGGGGGTCGCCGTCTTCGGCGTTGTCTTTTCGCGGCAGATGCATCGCGGGTTGCTCAAGGCCGCCAAGCTCGAGGTGGTCTCCGAAGTAGACGAGCGCAGCGGCCCGGTGCTGTTTCGTGACGCAGCCCCTACGATCCGCGCCTTTGCCAACCCCGAGCAGGCTCGTGCGGTGGCCTTCACGAGGTTCCACACGCCTTTCATCCTCGGCATGGCCATGAGCGAAGCGGTCGCCCTATTCGGCTTCACGCTGGCCATGTTGGGCTTCCCCATGCTGCAGGTGCTGCCATTCTGGGTGGTCTGCTGGGGGCTCATGATCATGCGCTTCCCCACGCTCAAGCGGGTCCTCGAGCCCCTCGAGGCAGCGCACGATGCGGTCTTGAAGTAGCTGCTCCCGTCGCTACAGGTAATGGTGCTCGGTCGCGAACTTCTCCAGCTCTTCGCGGAACTTGGGATGGGCGATGTTGATGAGCGACCGGGCGCGGCCCCGGATGCTCTTGCCGTGTAGCTGAGCCACGCCGTATTCGGTGGCGATGTAGTTGACGTCGCCTCGGGAGGTGACCACGCCGGCGCCGTCGAGCAAGGTGGGGACGATCCGCGACAGCGTGCCGCCCTTGGCCGTGGAGGGGAAGGCGATGATGGCTTTGCCGCCCTTGGAGCGCTGGGCCCCTCGAACGAAGTCCACCTGGCCGCCGATGCCCGAGTAAAATTGCGTCCCCATGCTGTCCGAGTTGACCTGCCCGGTCAGATCGATGCTGATCGCCGAGTTGATGGAGATCATGTTGTCGTTCTTGGCGATGATGAACGGGTCATTGACGTATTGGGACGGATGCATCTCGACGAAGGGGTTGTTGTCGATGAAGTCGTAGAGCTTGCGGCTGCCCATCACGAAGGACGAGACGATCTTGCCCGGATGCAGGGTCTTGCGCTCGTTGGTGATGACTCCCGCTTCGAACAGCTCGACGACCCCATCGGCGAACATCTCGGTGTGGATGCCGATGTGCCGCTTGTCGGTCAGCTGACTGAGTACCGCATCCGGGATGGCGCCGATGCCCAGCTGCAGAGTGGCGCCATCGTCGATGAGCTCGGCGATATGGGAGCCGATGCGACGGTGCACGTCGGTGAACTCGTCGCTAGGCAGCTCGAGCAGCGGGCGGTCGACCTCTACGGCGTAGGTGAGCTTGCTGACGTGGATGAAGCAGTCGCCGAGGGTGCGAGGCATCTGGCAATTGACCTCGGCCACCACCGTCCGGGAGCGTTCCGCCGCCGGCTTGATGACGTCGACCGATACACCGTAGCTGCAGAAGCCGTGCTCATCAGGGGGCGACACCTGAATCAGGGCAACGTCCAGGGGCAGCTCGTTGTCGAAAAGCGCCGGGATCTCGGACAGGAAGACCGGCGTGTAGCAAGCATTGCCCTCGTTGACCGCTTGGCGGACGCCAGGGCCGACGAACAAGGCGTTGAGGCGTAAGTTAGCGGCCAGCTCGGGACGGACGTATTCCGACTTGCCCAAGGCGAGCAGCTGAACCACCTCCACGTCCCGCATGTCCGGGGCCAGCTCTCCCAGCGCTTCGGCTAGCGATTGGGGCTGACCGCAGTTGGCGTTGAGCATGACGCGATCGCCTGACGAGATGGTGCGCTCCAGAGCGGTGCGCGCATCGACGATCTTCTTCTTGTAGGACTCGAGCCACCTCATGCTTCCTCCGGCAGGCGCATCAGCTCTACACCTTGGGCTTTCGCTAGCCGTGGATCGACGACTCGACCCCGGTGCACCACCATCGCACTGCGGAGCTCGGCGTCGCTGCGCAGCGCGTTCGGCGTGTTGGCGTCCAGCCGCTGCAGGTAAGGGCGCAACATGTTGCTCAACGCCCGGCTGGCGGTGCGCGCCACCAGGCTGGTGAAGTTGGGCACACAGTAGTGGATCACGCCGTGCTTCACGTAGGTTGGGTCGCGCATCGTGGTCGGTCGCGTGGTGGCCACGCAGCCGCCCTGATCGACGCTCACGTCAATGATGACCGCCCCCGGGCGCATCTTCTTGACCATGTCCTCGGTGACCAAATGGGGGGTGCGCTCGCCGGGCCGCAGAATGGCGCCCACGAGCACATCCGCGAAGGCTGCCGCCTTGGCGATCTGATCGGGATAGGCGTACATCAGCCGAATGCGCCCTGGGACGTCGAAGACTCGGTCTAGCTCGGCGAGTCGGTGCGCCTCGTCGAGCACGGTGACCTGGGCGCCCAAGCCGGCGAAGGAGCGGGCGGCATTGAACCCCACCTCGCCGGCGCCCAAAATGCATACTTCGGCGGGTGGCAAGCCCGGGATGCCAGACAGCAGCAAGCCCCGCCCGTGAGGGCTCTCGAGCAGTCGCGCGGCAACCTGAGGCACCAGCCGTCCGGCGATCTCGCTCATTGCTCTGAGCAGCGGGTGAGTGCCGTTCTTGTCGCGGAGCATCTCGTAGGCGAGCACGGTGACCTGCTTGTCGAGCAGCTTCTGGAACCGAGTCTTGGACGCCGCAGCCAAGTGGCCAAAGGTGCACAGGATCTGCTCCGGCATCAGCTCGTCGATCTCATCGAGCGAGGGCGTGGCGACCTTGCAGACCAGTTTTGCGCGCTTGTAGGCCTCCTCGGTCGAATAGACGACCGTGGCGCCAGCTTTCACGTATTGATCGTCCGTGAAGCCGGCGCCGGCGCCGGCGCCAGTTTGCACGTAGACGTGATGGCCCGATGCGACCAATTGGGCGACCGAGTTGGTGCCCAAAGCGACCCGCTGGTCCAGGTCGCGCACCTCCTTGGGGATCCCGATGTCCATGACTGCCTCCTTGCGACGGCGGTGAGCCTAGACCACGCCGTTGAGACCGGCTAGCGCGGGTCGTCGACGTCCGGCAGGCCCTCGGGGTAGCGGGACGCTCGAGCGAGGCACAGCCAGCGGTTGCCCGCCCCACAGGCTGCCCTCGTCAGGGCAAAAAGACTGCTTGGTCCGCCGACGGGCGAGTCGCCCGCAGCGCCGGTGCCACTACTTTTTTGCTGCCTCTTCTTCGAGCAGCTTGAGCAGGTTCTTGGCCCGGTGGTTGGCCACTTCGATTAGCGACTTGGCCTCATCCTCCGGGATATTCAGCTGTTCCCGTAGTCGCTCGAGAAACTGAATCTCTTTGTCGTGCTGCACGCCGTCGACCCAGGACAACACCACGGCGTGCTGAATGAGTAGGCGTCGATCGTCGGCGGACAGCTCGGTCAGCGGGATGTCCTCGAGGGTTCGCTCCTTGTCTGCGTAGGTGCGGATCTCGACAGCGTCCTCTTCAGAAGCTCCGAACGACTCGATTAACGCTTCGAGCATTTCGCGTTCCCGCTGCTCGAAAGCGCCGTCCGCCCAGGCGACGCTGACCAAGGACTGAAGGATGGCCTTGTCCTGCTCGTGCATGACCGCTCTTTTGCCCTCTGCGCCACCTAGCGTCAATGGGCGCCGCGTCGCGTCAGATGGCGCCCCAGTCCCGCACCGCGAGTTGCTCGGTGGCGCCGGCGGTCTCGCTCAGGGATTGACCGACAGCTCGGCGCCGCCGTTGGCGGCCGCCGCCTGGAGCAGCTTGGGCTCGACGCTCAGCCGTCGCTGTTGCTCTGGCTGCTCGGGGTTCACCACTAGGATGCGGGCTTTTTGGTCACAGGGCACGGAGATGGCGCCTGTGGTGCCCGTTCCGGCGGTCGCCACGAGCCACAGCTCGGCGGCGGCTGGCTCAGCCTCGAGTCGGATGGTCCCTGCCGGTCCGATGCCGCCAACCTCGCCATCAGGCGCTTCAGGCCACGTCAGGGTTGGCCCAGGCTGGAGGGCGACCGTCAGATTGAGGGTCGGCGTTCCGTCCTGGTCTTTCCATTCTGTCCCTGCCGGCACCACCAGGCGCTCGGGTTGGTGATCAGGCGCCAAGGCCAGTAGTTCGAGACGGACGCCGGTGGGCAGCGGCCCAGTCACGACGGGAGAGCGTCCGAGCCACAACAGGACCTCGTGAGGTGAGGGCAGGTCGCGCAAGGTCAGGGTAGCGGAGCAGCGCTTGGTTGCGCCGTTGCCATGGCGTGCAGTCGTGTCCCCGTCGGCGGCGGCCGAGCGGCCCTGGAAGAAGCTAGGGTGCCACAGGTAGATGAAGCCGACGGCCACCAGGCCGACCAGCAGCAGTGTCGCGCTCACGAACAGCGAGGCGCGCGGTGTGCGCAATGGCTCGGGCATGAAGGTCGGTGGAATGGACGGGTCCTCCGGCAGCTCGCCGTTCGCTTCGTTCTGGGCGAGCATAGTGTTTGGCACGGTCACTGGGGATGGGCTCGGGCTCTCTTCGATGACCTCGTCGAGGCTCATCGCGAGCTCTTCGACTTGCTCCAAAAGGGGCGACGAGTCGGGCAGCGGCTCCTGGTCCGAGAGATCTGCCAGCTCGGCTGCCGGTAAGGCGAGGGCAGGGGAGACCGTCTCGGCCTCGTCGGTCACGTCCATGGGGGGCTCGCTGAAGGCGGCTGGATCAACCGGGTCGGCGGTGTCTTCCGCTTCTTCCAGATCGGCGTCTGAGGCGGTCTCAGCCGGCTCCTCGAGATCCGCAGCTTCGACGGTTTCACTCGTTGCGACGGCTTGTTTCACCTCGGCGGGCGCTGGGCTCGCGTCATCATCCCGAGCCGTGCCCTCCCAGGTCGGTGCTGCGGGGCGACTCGCAGCGCGTCGTGGCGCTCTCACCGCGATGGGCACCGGCAGTGGCGTTCCGTCAATGGCGGTCAACCGCATCAAGCTCGCGGCTGCGTCGTTGATGGAGTCATCGTCCGGCTCCGAGGCGGCGAAGCGTTCGAGCAGCGTCTGTGACCGGCCTTCATCCCGCCGTCGTTGGCGCACTCGATCGGTGACGATTCCTTTGACCTTGGCTCGCTTTGCTCGTCGCCAGGACTGGCGCGCATTGCCGCGCTGGCGCCGGACGTCGGCGATCAGGCGTTCGGCGAGCAGGGCTTCGGCTTCCAGGGGATCTAGCTCTGGCTCCGGCTCGACCGGCTCGACCGGCTCGGCGCTGTCGTGCTCGGCGGCGACATCAGCCGCAGGCGGTGCCGGCGATATCGCAGGACCGTTTTCGGTGGCCGTCGATGGGGTGGCCGGCGGATCGTCGACCGGATCATCCGGGGCATCGGCTTGCGCTCCTCGCAGGGCGTCTCCGTCGAGCTCGTGGATGGCCTCGTCGATGCTGGTGTCGAGCGCGGCGAGCATGGCGCCGGTCGGCGGTGAGCAACTTCCGATCACCGGGGTGGCACTGGGCCGCATCTCTTGGTCGTCGTCGGGCTCGTCGTCCTGCGCTTCTGTGGCGCCGTCCTCGGCGACAGCCGTGACGGTGACCGGGGCAGGCCACGAGGCATCTGGAAGCTCGTCAGCCAGGTCCATGCTGGCTTCTTGGCCACCTAGCTCGTCGGCAGACACCGACTCCTCAGGGGCGACATCGTCGGATTCGGCAGCCTCGTCTTCGAGAGGCTCAGGGTCCTCAATGGGCTTCACGGCGACGCCTAGCTCGCTGGCCGGCCCGGCATTCGGGGGATCGACGAATGTCGGCGTGGCCTCGTGCATCGCCGGGCTCGGGGTCGGCGTGGCCAGCTCGATGTCCAGGTCCACGTCCTCCCAGTCGTCCACAGCGGCGGTTTCGGGTTCGTCATCGTCCTCCCCCGAGGCGGCGGCAGCTGCTTCATCGCCCTCATCGCTCTCTTCCTCAGAATCGGTTTGCTCGGCCGGTGCTGCTTCGCTGGCGTCAGCTTCAGCTGCTTCACTGTCTTTCGGCGGGGCGGCCGCTGTCTCATCCTCGTCGCCAGCCTGGGCCTGGTCGCAGCTCTCCCCTGGTTCCTCGAGCGTCACATCATCGACGACCAGCAGCCCCTCAGTCTTCGCTCTCAGCGTCTCCCGCGCGAGCCGAGCCAGCGCTCGCTTGGCGGCGCTCCGGTTGAGTGGAATCAACGCCTTGGCCACCGTCTTGTAGAGAGCCGTGAGCTCTGCCGGTCCTATTTCGGGTGCGCTGAGGGCGGCGTGGAGTGCTGCTCCCGAGCCCTGGGAGGCGTCCAGTAGCGTGGCCAGAATCGTCCGCAGCCGGCGGGCGCAGAGGTCATCGGCCAGCTGCTGCTTCGGACCAGCGAAGGACACCACGCCTTCGGTATTAAGCAAGACGCATGCCGGTTCGACCCTGAGCGGCAGGCCTCCACTCGCTTGCCCGACCCCCAGCACCAGATAGCCTGCTGACTCCGGGACGAGCGAGGCGTGACGACCACGGGCTGCCGCAACGATCTCGAGCAGCGTAACGGTTTCGATTCTCACAGCGCCTCCTTGGCGGCCATAGACCGACCTCTCGTATCTTTGCGCCGCATAACCCGAAGAGCCTCGAACGGCCAAGAAGGGTGTATGCTTCAGAGGATAACCGCCTGTGCTCGCGGTCGACTTCACTGCACCTCCCGCTGGGAGTTGCGTCCTTATTCACCCGGTTCGTGAGCGATCAACCCCAAAAGAACCCCCGCCGCTCGACCAGCGGAGAAGGGGAAGGTGCGGAGCAGCGGCGTCGCCGGCCTGATCACAGTGACGTGGTCGCCAGCCGGCCTACGCCGGAGCCGACATCGGGGGAGCTGGCATCTGGTGAGAAGGGCAGCGTCCCCCAAACCAGCTCCACCGCACCCACTACGGAGCCAGCGAGCGCCCCCGAGGGCGCGAGTGATTCCTCCGGGCCAGGGGCGGACCGGGCGAGCGGAGCCGAGGGCCTGGTTGCAGCCTCGAAGCCTGACACCGAGGCGCCCATCACGAGCATCAAGGAGTCAGCCGAGCTCGCCGATACGATGCAGACCATCGTTGATTCGATCTCTGCGCCCCGGTTGAAGGGGGGGCTACTCTCTTCTGGTGAGTCGAGCGCAGCTGTGGTGTCGCTCGCTGCAGAAAGCAAGGCAACCCACACCAAGCGCTCTGGCGAAGAGGCGCTGTCCTCGCCGAGCTTGCCCGAAGCCCCAAAATCCACCTCGTCGACCGGTGGGCAGGACCTGTCCAAGACGCTCAATGCCGTCTCCGACTCGTACAACTCGGCCGCTGGTTTCGATCCAACGCCGCCTCCGGCGGACGCCGACAAGGCTGGTGCTGACCCGCTGATCGGTCTGGTGGTGGCCGATCGCTACCGCATCTTGGAGCGGCTCGGTCGCGGTGGCATGGGGATCGTCTATCGTGTCGAGCACGTGAGGATCGCCAAGCTGCTCGCCATGAAGCTGCTGGCTGGCGAGCTGTCGACCAACAAAGAGGTGGTGAGGCGCTTCAAGCAAGAGGCGCTGACCGTGTCCAAGCTGTCGAGCCCCTATACCGTTCAGGTGTTCGACTACGGCGTGTGGAACCATCTGACCTACCTGATCATGGAGGTCGTGGAGGGCTACGATTTGGCCCAACCGCTGCGCACCGAGGGCCCGATGCCGTTCGCGAGGCTCGGCAAGCTGATGATCCAGGTCTGTTCCTCCCTGGCCGAGGCTCACACCAAGGGCATCGTGCATCGGGATATCAAGCCCGAGAACATCATGATCGTCGACGACTCTCACGGAGTCGAGAGTGCGAAAGTGCTCGATTTCGGGCTCGCCAAGTTGCGAGAGAACCCGGACCTCAACGAGGTTACCTTGCAAGGCGCCGTCATCGGGACGCCCTACTACATGTCCCCTGAGCAGGTGACCGGTGACGCGATCGACGGCCGCAGCGATATCTACTCCCTCGGGGCGGTCATGTTTCGCGCCGTCACCGGCACTCAGGCGTTCCAAGCGGCAACCCCCATGGGGATGTTCACCAAGCACCTCACCGCGCCGGTCCCCTCCGCGAAGGCGCGGCGTAAGAAACTGGATATCCCCGATGGGGTCAGCGACCTGATCGAGGTGTGTATGGCCAAGGCTCCGGACGACCGGATCCAGACCGTCGAAGAGCTGCGTGATCTGTTGATTGTTGAGCTCAATGCGCTCGGCCTCCCCTCGAGCGACCAACTCGTGATTTCCGGTGAGCGACCCAGCTTGGCCGGCAGGACGGCCGCAGGAGCGAAGCGGGCGAAGGAAAAAAGTGCCGACCAGACAGCCACCGACCTGGGAATGACCCAGGTCGCCACCCGTCAAGAGCTCGAGTCCTACGAGCGCAAGCTGCGGCGCACTCGCTACGGGGCGTGGGCGTTGCTTGGTGCGGTCTTGCTCGGCGGTGGTGGGAGCGCTGTCTACGCGCTGCGAGCTACCCATACGGGTTATGGGGCGCTGGAGAAGGAACGCAACGACTCGGGGGCGGATGCCAACCCTTTGAGGCTAGGTCACCCGGTCAAGGGCCACATCGGGCAGCGTTTCGACTCGGCAAAGGGCGACCGCGACTTCTACGCTTTCGACGTGCCTGGAGTCGGGGAGGCGGTCACCTACATTGCGCTGCGATTGACGGCACTGCCCAACTTCCCAACCTGCTCGATTCTCTATCGGGTCGGCTTCCAGCAGCCCTTGGCGCAGTACTGCACCGGACGGGCCAGCCAAGACCTATCGGTGTCCGCCCTGAGTCTCGATCCTGGTGCCTATTTCGTTGCGGTGGTGCAGGATCTGAACCCCTATGGCACTGGGCGTGTTCCCTTCGTGCTCGAGAACGTGACCGACAGTTACGAGATCCTTGTCGCGCTTGCGTCTCCAGCGGAGGGCGAGGAGATTGAGCCAAACGACGTGCCCGAGTCGGCCCAGAAGCTACCGACCAGTGGCGTGATGTCTGGCACCCTCGCCTGGATCGGTGATGAGGACGTCTACTGCGTCGATCCGGACCACCAGGGGCCCATTGTCTGGCAGGTGGACGACGGACAACGAGTCCAGGGGACGGTGCTCGAGGTGACCCCGCTGCTCGCCGGCCTGCCTGGCCCGGTGGTGCGGGTCCACGCTGCCGGCACCAAGCCTTTCGGCCGCCCACGGCTCGAATCGGATGTCAACGGCCCTTGGTCCAGCCCCCCCATCGAGGCCGGTTGTGGCGACCGTTGCCTGCGGCTCCGCCTGACCACCGATCCTTGGGTCGAGCGACTGCAGCAGGGGCTGCCCCCAGCCGGTCCCACCGAATACCAGATCAGCCTCACAGAACCGGCTCCCAAGTAGGCGGTTCTGCGCTCCCACGCCCCATGGCTAGTGCCTGGTCCTTCGTGCCTAGTTCTAGGGCCCTAACCGACAGCCCGAACCTGCGCTAGGGTGTTTGGTCGTGGCTGCTCGTCGTCCCCAAGTGCCTTACCGCACCAAGGTGATCGCCTTGCTCGTCGCCGCCGCTGCCAGTGCCCTGGTATCCCTGGCGGTTGCTGAACGGGCCCACACCACCAAGCCGGCGACCATCGTCGTGGGTAGGCCCCCTGGATTTGCTCCCCACGGTCGGCTGGATCCGGGCCGCAAGGGTCAAACGGCCACGGTCCTGCCCGGCGAGCCGAAGCAGATCTGGGAGCGACCGCTGGCAGGGGGCCTCGAGCTTTCGCCAGTGGTCGACGCCAAAGGGGGGCTAGTAGCGGCTTTGACCACCCCTGACTTGGTACGGCTGGCCGCTGCTGATGGCCGTCAGCTGTGGCGCACTCGTATCGGTAACGAGCCGGCGGTCGTGCCGCCGGTGATCACCAGTGATGGCTCGATCGCCGTGGTGAGCGAGGACGGAACGCTGTGGCTCGTCAGCGCTGGTGGTCGGATCCGATTCGGCACCGGGCTGGGGATGCGCACCAAGAAGGCCCAGGCCACGCCGCTGGCTCTCGACGATGGCAGTGTGGTGGTGGCTGGCGAAAACGGCATCGTCCATATCGCAAGAGATGGCGCGGAGCTGGCGCGAGCCCACCTCAGCGCCCGCCCCATCGGCGGCCTGATCTCGTGGCGTCGCGGCGTGCTCGTCACCAGTCACGCCGGTGATGTGTATCTGTGGCGTGCTCCACAGACGCCTCGTAAGCTCGGCGCCTTCGGTGGCCAGCTGGAAGGGGGCGTCGCGCTAGTGGGTCCTCGTACTGTCGTGGGGGTGGTCGATCAGGAGCAGGTCATGGCGCTCGACCTCGTGAGCGGCAGCGCCACCTTGCTCGTGGGTGGAGAGGATTCAATGGTCCGGTTCGAAGGGCCCGTTTCCCTCGATCCAGGCGGTCTACTCTTGGTGACCACTGTGGCCGGCGAGCTGTTGGGTATTGACGCCCACGGCGTGTTGCTGCGGCGCTTTGCGCTCGAGCGCTTGCCCATGTTTTTTGGTGCTGATGGCGGCGCTCCTTTGCCGTCCATATTTCGGCGCCCAGGGGGCTACTCGAGCCCTCCGTTGATCGTCGATCCAAACGGCCGGATTGGCTTCGTGCGCAGTTCGGGGAAGCTGGGCGTCGTCGATTCTGGCGGCAAGCTCGTCACGGTTAATCAACGCTTCTGCGCCCGCCCGCTGGCTGTGCTGCCGGCGGGTGCTGGGCGCCTGATCGTCGCCTGCAAGAGTGGCTTGGTGGCTCTCTACGGTGACAAGTGAGCGGCGGGATGGCGACCAGACTCTTCGATCTACGTTCCGATACGGTGACCCGCCCCAGTGCCGCGATGCGCGCCGCGATGGCCGCGGCGGAGGTGGGCGACGACGTCTATCGTGAGGACCCCACCATCCGGGCCCTGGAAGAGCGGGTCGCCGAGGTGTTGGGCAAGGCGGCTGCGCTCTTCGTCCCAAGCGGCACGATGGCGAACCAGATCGCCTTGTTGGGTCATTGCCGACCAGGGGATGAGGCCATCGTTGGTAAGGCGTCGCACAGTGTGTTCTACGAGTCTGGCGCACCTGCCGCGTGGACTGGGCTCCAGTTCGAGCAAGTGGGCGACGGTGGGCTGTTCACCGCTGACGACGTGGCGGCAGCCATCAAGCCCCGGGCCTACTATTGTCCCCGCACCCGTCTCGTCATGATCGAGAACACCCACACTCATGGCGGCGGCCGGGTGTTTCCTCAGCGTGACGTGGTGGCGATCGCCGAGCTTGCGCAGCGTGAGCAGCTTGGCTTGCACCTAGACGGCGCGCGGCTTTGGAACGCGGCGGCGGCGGTTGGACGACCGGTAGCCGAGCTTTGTGCCCCTTGTGACACGGTGAGCGTTTGTTTCTCCAAAGGCCTCGGTGCGCCGGTGGGCTCGGCCATTTGTGGTTCTGAGGCCACCATCGAAGGCGCCTTGCGCTTTCGCAAGATGTTGGGTGGCGGGATGAGGCAGGCCGGCGTGCTGGCTGCCGGGGCGCTCTATGCTCTCGAGCACAACCAGGAGCGTCTGGTCGATGATCATCACGCGGCGCAACGGCTCGCCGCTGTGCTCGGTGAGCTTTCCGAGGTCACGGTGAGCGATGTGGAGACCAACATCATTCATGTCACCACTGCTGCCGATGCCGAGCGAGTTGTAAGTCTTGCCAAGGAGCGGGGCGTGCTGATCGCCGCGCTTGGTCCCCATCAGCTGCGCCTGGTCACTCACCTGGACGTATCAGGGCCTGGGTTCGAGCAATGCATTGCGGCGCTGGTGGAGGCTCACCACGAGGCTTTGGATGGTGGCTGAGCTAGCGTGCTGCTCGACCCGCGGCGGGTCAGGCGGTTCAGGCCGCCGAGTGCGAGCCGCCGGCTGGCTGTCGGCGGTTGCGCTGCTCTTCGCCACGGCGCTGTACCTCCCGGCATGCGGGCCGAGCTACGGCGAGGCTTTCCTGCACCCCTTCCGGGCGGCTCAACGGGCCTATGGCGCTGGGCGCTACCAGGAGGCGGCGCAGCTGTTCGAGCAGGCGGGGGGCCATGCCATCCGCCTCAAGGATCGGGATGAGGCCTTTTTCATGCAAGCTCGAATGTACGAGCGGCTGGGGCGCTGGGACCTGGTGCGGGCGACCTACCTTCGGTTGGTCGAGCTGTCTCCCCAGGGGCCACGCACGGCCCGGGCCGTGTTCGAGCTTGCGGATGTGGAGCTTGCCCACGGCGATGCGAGCCGCGGCTGGCCCATGGTGCAAGCCGGAATCGAGCGCTATCCCAACCACGGCTCGGCGCGGCGGGCGCTCACCCGCTGGACTGAGCACCGCGCCAGTGCAGCGGGGGAACCGCAGCTCATGGCGCAGCTGGACCAGTGGCTAACCACCCTGTCCGGCACCGATCTGGAACAACAGGTCAAAGTCGAAAGAGGGCGGTCGCTGTACCGCTCTGGAAAGCTCGTTGAGGCTCGTCAGCAACTGGTGCGGGCTGCGCGACAGCATCCTTACCCGAAAGGGAGCCTCACCGACGATGCCTGGCTGCAGGCCGCGGAGATTGCCGAACAGCTCGAGGACTACCGGCAGGCGATTGCTGATCTGCGCGAGCTGCTCTCCGCCCGCGAGTTGGCCGCCGGGGGGAGCTACGAGCGACCGCTGTACCCGCTGGCACAGATGCGGATCGCACGACTCTACCGAGACCGTTTGGGAGATCGCGCTGCAGCTCTTCGGGAGCTGCAGATCATGATCACCGACCACGCTGATTCGGTGCTCGCCGACGACGCCATGTGGGAGGCCGCGCTGTTGTTTCGTGAGCTCGGCGACCGTGACGAGGTCTGCGATCTGGCGGCAGATCTGAGGGAGCGCCGGCCCGCCTCGCGTTATCGACGGTGCGTCCACGAGCTTTGCCCCACCGTCACCTCGGTGGCCGGCGAGCGCCCTTGCCCAGCTTACCTGAGTGACCAGCTCTAAGCGGCAGGCCTAGCTACCGCCGGTCGGCGTTGTTGCAGGTTCCGGGGCTTGCGATCACGTCCCGGGCAATGGCCCGGATGAGGCGGGGAACCACCTTGTTCTTGCTCAGCAGAGGGGCCAACCGTTGGGTGAGATCTGGCGGTTTGATGTCTCCCAGGGCTGCCAAGGCGGCAAGGCCGAGCGGTTGGTCGTATGGCAGCTGGGCGTAACCGGCCCGTAGCGCCAACTTGACCAGCAATGGCGCAGCCTCGACTTGGCACAGGGCCCCCAGCACGGCGATGGCAGCCACGCGGACCCGTTGGGGTTGTCTTGGGTTGTCTGCCAGGTCGTGGACCAGCTCAGCTGCGGCGGTGCTGCGACGCTTGCCAATCGATCGCAACGCCGCTTCTCGCACGAGGGGTGATTCGTCGTCTAGGGCAGCCATCAGAGCCTCGTCCCCTGGTGTCGCTGCCGGGCGGCTGGCCATGGCGCTGGCCGCCCCGACTCGCACGAAGGTCCATGGATCGCCTTGCAGCAGCTGGCGCACTCGGGATTCGGTTTTGGCGCTGATCTTGGCGTTGCTCTCAGACAAAGCTTCGAGAGCTGCCTGCCGCACCCGGGGCTGCCGGTCAGCGAGAGCATGACCCAGGTCAGCGGCCAGTTTGCCTACCCCACCGCTGACCCGGGCGGCCTGGGCCCGGATGTGGTGGCTCGTATCGCGGCGCAGGCTCTTGCGAATCCAGCCGAGCGCCGCCGGGTCCCCTGCTGCGGCCAGCTGCGCCGCCGGACGCTGAATCAGGTAACGGGTTCGGAACGAGTCGTCGGCGGCGATGACCGCAGCCAAGGCGGGCCGTGCCGGCGGCAGCTCTGTGATGGTGGGGCCCAGCGCTCGAAGCAGGTCGATCCGGGCGACGAGGGAGCGGCTGGCGAACCTCTGAGGGGCGAGCTCGCCGAGCACTGCGCTCCGGCCACGCTGGTGTCGAGCCGCTGCCGCCAGGGCCGCGCGCATGCCCCGCCGAGTGGCTTGATCCCCCTTATCGAGCTGATCGACAATCGGGGCGATTGCCTGGTCTGGTGCAATCCCGGCCAGCTCTCGGGCCGCCCACACCCGGCGTCTGCCCGGCAGCTCGGCCTTGACCGTGGCGCTCAGCGCGGTGGCGGCTTCGCGGCGACAGAGGCGGAGCCGATCGTGAGCGTGGCGGGCCAGCAGATCGAGATCTGGGTCGAAGTCTCTTGGCCGGCCTCTGCCCAAGAACCGATCGACGAAGAAAGGTGCAGTGTCTTCACAATCGCCACCATCGATCACGTCTAGCGCCCGCCGCTGCCCCGCCTCAGTGAGCTGTGGATAGGCCGCGATGGTGGCCCTCACCGCCTGTGTCCCGCTGCGCAGGAGTAACGCCTGGGCCACCTTGCCCGGTGGGTCCGCTCCGTCGAGCGCTTTGGCCAAGGTGGAGAAATCACCCCCCATGTCATCGAGCTCGGTACGGGCGCGCAGCTCGGCGATCGAAACGGCCTGTCCGTCCGGTCGCAGGTAGCCGTCACCGAGCACCAGGGCGACGCAGTCGCTCGTCACCGGCCGCGGCAGAGTGACCGAGTAGGCCGTACCGGGTTTCTCCAGCCAAGCGTCGCCAGGCATGGTCACGTCGTAGAGCTCTCGTCGGGTGGCGATGGTGAGAGTGCGGGGGGCTGCGCCCTCAGGCTCGAGGTCGGCGGTGGGTCGGATCGCCAGCTCGAATCCCAGAATGGGCACCTCGTGGGACGAGGTCATCACGATGAATTCGCCCCGCCCCTCTGCGGGTCGGTCCTCGGCCCATCGGGTGGCTAGCTTGCGGTCCGTCATGCCACCCCGTTGCTTGCCCAGGGCGCTGGAGGCGAGCACTCCATGGAGGAGCTGTGGATGGTCCAGCTTCAAGGTCCGATCCAAGCGCTTGGCGAAGAGCCGTCGAGCTTTGGACTGCGCTTGGGGGGAGAGCGCCCGAGCGTGAGAGCGCTTCCAGGAGAGCGTGCTGGGGTCGAGCACCTTGGTGGCGATGGTGGCCGGACGTCCGCAGACGGTCGCGTTCTCGTACTGCTTGCCGATCACGAGCCGCTCACCGATGGCGGCCGGCTCGCGCAGCAACACCGAGGTCTTGCGCTCACCGGCGAGCGCGCCCTTCGGTCGGTTGATGAACCCTTTGAGCACCGGCGACACCGAGGGCGGCTCCCCAGCTCGCGAGGCTGCGAGCAACAAAATCCAGCTGCCCGGGCCTTTGCGCGCCGGTACCGTGACCAGCGCCACCGTCGTGCCTGGGCCCACGACGATGCCCGTGGCCGTTGCCCCTTGTGGATTGGCGCCCACCGGTATTTCGAACCGGTCACCGCCTGCGGCCGTGCAGCCTCGCGCAGTGGGGCACCCGCGGGCCGTGAGGGTCGGTCCGCCGACCGCCACGGCGAGGGCGTGTTGGCCGCTCGACTCGGCGAGCACCAAGGTCTCGGCGACGGCCAAGCTTGGCCAGGCTAGCAGCAGGGCCGCCAGCAGCGTCGCGATGAGGTGTGCTCCCATGCTTCAGTTGCTGGGCTTCGGCAAGCCGGCGGTGCGGACCCAGAAACCGCCGCCAGTAGGCAGCAGCCCCAGGTTCGCGGGCAGCACATTGGTCCAGGCGCCGCTCTGTTCCATGGCATAGAAGCGTGCGCCGCTCTCCACCGAGCCGATTGGGGTGGGCGAGTTCTCGGGCTTGCGATGGATCGGCAGAGCGCTCGTTGCGACTCGCACTGCCGGCGGGTCTTTGATGGCCAGGGTCTTGATGGGCCACGGCTTGGGCGCGACGTAGCTCGGGTCGAAGAGCTCGGCGTGCCGCAAAGCGGTGACGTCCCGCCACCGCACCCAGGCATCAATAGTGACGTCCCCTCGCGAAACGACGTGGATGAAGCCGGCCCGTGCCTCGGTGCTCCAGAACACCTTGCGCACGTTTTCGTCCATCTGCAGCGTGAACACCACCTCACCGCGGGGCTGATCGTATAGATCGATCTGGTTGGTCTTCGACTGATAGGTTTTGGCTCGCTCAGGTGCTTCTTCGGCGGGGATCTTGGGCAAGGACAGGGTCACGGCGTCGCATGTCACGGTGGACCGCACTTGCTGGCCCGTCGAGCCCAGCAGCTGGTGAGCCACCTGGAGTTTGCCGCCCTTGGCGTCGCTGACCGCGACTTGCTGACCTTGACTGATCCACACATGGACGCCCGCCACCGGCAGGTCCCGAGCTGCGAAGAAGCGAAAGGCATCCCGAGATGCCCAGCCATCGACTCGCAGGTAGCCGGTGGGCTTTGACGTGCTGACCTGAAGGCGCCCGCCAGCGGCGCCGGCGCCGAGCTGACTCACCGCCAGCGGTACTTTGGCTCCAGTGAGCTTGGCGATCGCCGCTCCGCCGCCCTTTGCGTCGTAGACCTCTGTGTTGGCCTTCACCGCTGACTCGCCGGTCACCACGCAAGTCGCGGCTTCGGCCGGGCCTGCGGCGTGGCTGGGGCGGGCGCCAATGGTTGCGCAAGCGACGGCAAGCGCGCCTGCTGAGATCCATGGTTGTACGTTCATGGTCAATCTCGAGAGCGACCAGGGGTCGCAATGGCTATGCTCCTCGTTGCGGCTAGACTAGCACCCGCACAGGACGGCACCGGCAAAGGATGGCGGCAGGGCAGGATCACAACGGGCCCGAGGGAGGGCACGGCGCTGGCCCGGACCGAGGCAGAGGGGCGCCGCCACAGGTCTGTTCCCTTCCTCAGGTGGCGGGCATCTTCATTGGTCTGACCACCCCTCGTAAGCTGCCCAACCCCGCTCGTCTGGTGGGCAAGGTCATCGTTCTCGACATCGCTTTCGCGTCCGAGGGTGGGGGACGTCGCAACAGTTTCGAGCACACCACGCTGCGGTTCATCGAGAAGCTCGGACCGCGCCTGGTCCGCTGGGTTGACCACCACGACAGCATTTTCCATCGCCGTTTTGTCGACGACGAGCGTTTCGTCCTGGCGACCAAGGCGCAGCATGGGGCCTGTCCAGAGATGATCTCGCCGCAACTGGTGGAGGCAGTTGGACCGGTCGATACTATTGTTTGCCACAATGATTTCGATGGGTTAGCAAGTGCTGCCAAGTGGCTTTGCGGGGGCCATGAGCCCTACCCGGGTTGCGACGCTGATGCCCGAGCCATTGACACCCGCATCGGAGAGCCCGGTGATTTCGGTCGGCGTTTCGATCGCGCTCTGAGGGCTCGACCCCGAGACGCCGACTTGGGGCTTGCCATCCTGGCGCACTTGGCGACCCAGCTCACCCATGGGGCACACTGGGCGATCATCGACCAGGCTGCCCACGAGCTGTCGGCTCTCGAAGAGTCTGCTCGCACCTTGGCCAGCGGTTACCGCTCGTTGACCGATGAGCTGGTGTGCGTGGACGTCACCGCTCGTGACAGCCCCTATGATCGGACCTTGCTGCTGTTGCTCGGGCAACGGCGCGCCACCATGGCCGCCGTGATCGACGGCGATACGACGACCTTCGCGGCACCATTCGACAGTGGCATCAACTTCGTCGAGTGCTTCGGGTTGTCAGGCGGGATGCCGACCCTGGTGTCTATCAATCGACGGAAGTTGGCCGGGGCGCTCACCACCTTGGGGGTGGGCGCCGCTGCGGCCCTCGAGGTCGCCGAGCTCCCTTCGGCTCGAGACTAGTCGCTTACAGTTTCAGCGCGGCGCGCATTCTTGGGACCGGATCGCTCAAGTCGGGGGCGAAGGTCGTCGCGGTGATGGTCTCACAGGCCTGGACGTAGCGGCGCACGGCCTCAATCTTCACCTCTTCGGGGATCTCTGGGATGGGGCCGTCACCTTTGAAGCCCTTCTCGGCGAGCCACCGTCGGACGTATTCCTTGTCGAAGGATTCGGGTGCGAGCCCCTTCGCGAACCGTTCGGCGTAGCTCTCGGCGAACCAGAACCGAGAGGAGTCGGGGGTGTGGATTTCGTCGATCACGACCACATTGCCGGCCGGGTCTTTGCCGAACTCGTACTTGGTATCTACCAGGATGAGGCCCTGCTTTGCGCAGTGGTCTTGTCCGAGCCGGAAGAGCGTCATGGCCAGCGCTGCGGCGGCGTCGAAATCCTCTGCGCTGATGTGCCCTTGCTCGATGAGCTCGGCCCGGGACATCGACACGTCGTGGCCGCCTTGTGGCGCTTTGCTGCTAGGCGTGAGGATGGGCTCATCGAGCCGTTGATTCTGCGTGAGGCCCTCGGGCAAAGTGTGGCCACAGAACTCACGCTTGCCCTGGGAGTAGTGCGTCCAGATGCTGGTGCTGGTCACGCCGGTCACGTAGGCGCGAACTACCATCTCGGCCCCCAGGGGGGTGCACTCAGTGACCTCCATCACGTTTGGATCTGGCGCCGCGATGACGTGGTTAGGGACCTGGGCTGCCGTGTGCTCGAACCAGAAGGCGGTGACCCATTGGAGCACCTGGCCCTTCAACGGCAGTGTGCCGAGCACCCGATCGAAGGCGCTGATGCGATCAGTCGTCACGATGTAGCGACGCCCGTCTCCAGTGGTGTAGTTGTCCCGCACCTTGCCGGTGTATTTCGTCCCGAGCTCGGAGAAATCCGTCGACTCGAGAGGAGCGGTGAGGGCCTGGCGAATCAGCTCGATGTCCGTCATCTTGGCCACGACGCTAGTCAGCCCGGTGTTGACCGCCAAGCGGGATGTGGCGGATCGGCGACGCTTATGCTGGGCGACCTACGACGGGGGCAGGAGCCGCGCTCGGACGAGGTGGCGTGTCCCGGTCGAGTCCCCAGTCCGAGCGACTCGGTCTCACTCCGGTAACCCTATGAAATCTAACGGTAAGAAGTCAGCGTCGCGTCGCTGCTCCTAGAGATCGTCGTCGATCCCCGGCTCTTCATACTGGTCGCAGTCGTCGCCGAGGATGTCGTCATCGTCGTCGAGCTGTTCTTCGTCGTCCACCGAGTGGAGCTTGAGGTCGACGCCGGTGTCAGCGAGGTGCGTTTCGAGCAGCTCGAGCAGCTCGTCGACGTCGTCGCCGCTCCACTCGTCGAGTAGCTCGGAGAGCAGCTCCATGAAGTCGGCGCCCCCGAGCATTTGCTCCAGGGTTTCGATCTGCTCCTCTGGAAAGGCCTCGAAAATGTCTTCTTTGAGGGTTTCGGTGTCGCCTTCCTCGATGGCCTCGGCGGTAGAGCCCCGAATCAGCTTCACCGCACGCTTGTCGAGGTAGATTTGCATGGTACCAAGCCCTCCCGCGAGGTTGCACGCTCCACGAACGAACGACGATGGCTGACGCATAGCCAAGCGTCTGGGCCGCCGTCAAGCGTCAATGGCGCTATACTCGCGCTCCCAGTGTGGCACCCAGCTCGCACCCCACTCATTGCGCTGATGGCGCTCGGCCTCACGTCCCTCGGTCGGACGGAGGATTCCGTCCCATTGGAGCCCGGCGTTCCATCATCCCCAGCCCCGGCCGTGGCCGCACGAGCGGAGGGGCCTTCGCCCGAGGTGAGGGGAGCGGAGGTCTTAGCCCCCAAGCCTCCGCCGTTGCACATCGACTACGTGAGCTACGGCGTGGCGGTGACCGCTGACATCCTCGCCGACTCGGGGGCGACCTGCGATGAGGACGTGGCGCCCTGCATCCTCGGCAGTGGGGGTGGGCTGGTCTTGCGGGGTGGTTATCGCTCGCCCGGCCCCTGGTACATCGGTGGCGCGTACCAGTTCTCGAAGACTAGCTCGGCGAACATCTATCGGTTGGGCAGCCTGCAACAGCTGAGGGTCGAGATGCGTTACATGCTGGATATGGGCTATCGCACGTCGCCCTACGCCACCTGGGGGCTCGGCGGAGTCCTCTACGGCAACGAGTTTGGCGCCGAAACCGGCGGTGGCACCGCCTTTGGCGGGCTCGGACTGGAGGTCCAGCTGTCTCGTCTGGCTGTGCTCGGACTAGGCCTTCACTACCAGCCTGTTGTCTTCGTCGAGTTCGACGATACTGCTGGTTATCACCGTGATTCTGGCATGGCTCAGTACCTCAGGTTCGAGCTTCAGCTGGAGATCCGCTCCGAGCTCTCCCGGCGATAGCCGTCATTTTTGCAGGTCAAGTCGGCCAGAAGACTTGACTCATCCGCCCCGGCTTGGTCCCCTCTGCCCGTGACAACGTGTGACGTCTGCGGCACGGACAACGACACCAAGCTGACCTTCTGCCGCAACTGTGGCCATCGGCTGATGTCGAA
This sequence comes from Myxococcales bacterium, assembly GCA_030590865.1. Taxonomy (GTDB): domain Bacteria; phylum Myxococcota_A; class Polyangia; order Polyangiales; family Polyangiaceae; genus JAPYTK01. The sequence goes on from JAUVCD010000039.1 coordinate 24,137, forward strand.
CAAGTCGCGAGCAGTCCCGCCGACGCCCGCGACGGGTGTCTCTCAGGTCGCGCTCCCCGCCCAAGAATCCGAGGCGGACCTCGCTTGGAAGCGCGAAGAAGCAGCCTCGGGCGCCCGCTCCCGGCCGGCGGCGCCACCGATTGTTTTTGCGCCGCCGCAGCACCAGGACAGCGGGCAGCTGGCGCCTACACCCCAGGCCGCAGCGCCGCCGCCAGAGGCACCGGTGAGCCCGCCGGTTGCAGCGCCGCCTGCGGACAAGACTCAGTGCACCCAGTGTGGCGCGCTCAGTCCCAGGAATTACCGTTTCTGCATCAGTTGCGGCGCCGTCCTCACAGCGCCAGCGCCTGCGGCGCCGACTCCAGCAGCGCCGGCGGCCAGCCCGACGCGCAGGCCCCTGGGGACCAAGCGGCCTCAGGCCGCGCCGGATGAACCTGCTCCGGCGCCGAGCAAGCCGGCTGCAGCGGCGCCGGTCGGGGAAACCAGCTGTGCCCGCTGTGGTGGTCAGTGCCGGAGCGGCGAAGTGTTTTGCAAGCATTGTGGTGCCCCGCTCGCTGGGGAGGCAGCGCCGTCCCCAGCCAGGCAGGGGCAGGCTGTGCAGGCTCAGGCTGTGCAGGCCCAGGCTCCTCAGGCAGACGAGTCAGCGTCGCGCCCCGAATCGGTGGCTGCCAGGCCGGCGACTCCGGTTGCTCTCACCGACAAGGTTGCCCCAGGCGTTGAGCCTTTTTCCCTTGCTGAGTCAGCGGTTCAGGCTCCCCAACCGCAGCGGGTCCGGGCGCCTGAGCGGCGCCGCTCGGCGCCTAAGC
>JAUVCD010000588.1 GCA_030590865.1 Myxococcales bacterium
GACCTCGACAGGCGGCTCGACGACGTGCATTTCCTGCCACGCATCGTCACCAGACGGGGACCTCATCATCTACACCCGCGATGCCGACGACACGACCCGTTCAGTCGACGTGCGCAAAGTGGATGGCACCGGGGCGCCAGACCCGACGGTGATCACGCCCAGCGCGCTTGCCATGCTCGGGCGGCACAAGCAAGCCGCGCCAGTGACCTCGCCGGCCCATTACGAGCCTGGTGATGCGGTCGCCTTGTCCATTTTTGTCCACGAGACGCTCACCGCCAACCACAGCGAGATCATCTGGACTGATCTGGAGGCATCGGATCAAAACGGTTGGGGGATTCTGTCCCGTAACGGCGATGGGCGCGAGGCCACCTCACCGGCCTGGCGCCGCGACGGTACTGCGGTGGCTTACGTCTCCTCCACTACCGCCGGCGAGGGGGTCATCGCGACCGGAGCGATGGACATCTACACGGTACCCTACAACGACAAGGCGGGCGGCAACGCCCAACCCCTAGCGGGCGCGGCTGAGCCGACCTTCGAGGAGTACTACCCAGTCTACTCACCTCACGACGCCTGGCTGGCCTTCAATCGCCACGACCAGCCCTCAGTGAACTCGTACAACCAGCCTGCCGCAGAGGTCGTCGTCATCCCTGGCGACGGGGGCACGGCCCATCGCTTGCGGGCCAATGATCCACCGGCCTGCACGGGGCTCTCGAGTCCCGGGCTGACCAACTCGTGGCCCCGCTGGGCACCGAGCGCTGGAGAAGATGGCGATCAACGGTACTACTGGATCGTGTTCTCTTCGAAGCGGCGACCGGCCGAAGGAGGAGCAGCCACCGATCCGCTCATTCCCCAGCTCTACATTGCCGCAGTCATCACCACGGTGAGCGGCGGCGTCGAGACGATCACCCAGGACTATCCGGCGCTCTACGTGACCTCACAGGACCCGAATGGAAGCAACCATACCCCTGCCTGGGAGTCCTTCGTGGTTGACCAGATCCCCCGCTAACGGGGACTGCAGCGAACCCCTCGGGGTGTTGTCTGTCTCGTGGTCGGATAGGGTGAACGGTGACTAGGATTGGGGCTGTCATGAAGCGAGCTGTGCTCATCCTCGCCATGCTGGCGTCCGCGGCATGTACCGACCCCACCGGGCAAGCGCGCGATCTCATGGCTTCCGCCAACGAGCTGGGCGCCGAGTCCGCGCCCGATGTCGTCATGAAGCAGCTGACGGCCCTGGCGGAGCGGGCCGACTCGGTCACCGACAAGGCCTTGAAGAAGGGGCTCCTGGACGCTTATGGGGACGGGGTCGCTCGGTTGATCATCAAGCCCGTGCTGGTCGCCATCGAAGCGGACCTGAGGAAGGTTCCCAGCGTCGACTACGCCGCCGACTTCGACAACCTGAAGGCCTACCTCCTGCTGCTTACCCCAGCCAAGATCCCAGAGTATCGCGACTGGCTCGTGGCCACGATGGGCAAGCGATACAAGCAGCTGAGGCCGCAGGCGAAGGTCGAGGACGCCGTCCTCTCCCATACCTCGCGTTACCTTCGCTTGCTGGAGACCAAGCGCTTCAAGCCACTGCAGCGCGAGGCCTACGTCGCATATATGGTCCGCCACTTCTTGGTCAGTCCGGCCACGGAAGCGAGCTTCTACGACCATGTCGTCCACCCGCTGGACGGCCAAGCAACGGTCCCGCCGTTTGTCGTGGCTTCATCCATGTTGGAGACCACGGCCAAGGTGCGTGGTTCCTATACCGCCAAGGGGCACGTCCAAGTGACCAAGTCACTGGCACAGGCCAAGTCACTGCTCGCCCGGGACGAATGGCTGTTCGGCGACGGGAAGCTGGCCATGGCGCACGAGGTGCGATTGGCACGGGTGTCCACCGACTACACCGCCCGGTTCGCGACGGAGTGGGCGACGCTCATGGGCGGCGTGCGATTTCGCGCCGGTGCTGAGGGTGACCGTGCCGCTGCCGTCAAGGCTCTCCTGGACCGGGCAAGCAAGGCGTCCGCCCCGGTCGTCAGCCGTCCGCAGCTCCTCGAGGCCCTCGCCGAGCCGGTGCGCATGGCAGCGGCCCCATAGCGCGGACCTTCGTCACCGAGCCTGAAAACGGCTCAATCGGTTCGCTGCATCACGTAGAACACGTAGCCGTAGTAGGCCGAGTAGCTTTCGAAGAGGCGGATCTCCTGGTCCATGCTCGCGACTACGGCACGATCGTCGTCTCCGAGGGGGCCCTCGCCCCGCAAAGATGCGAGCTGCTGTCTCAGCGGGACGTAGAAATCCTGCTCCCAGGCATCGACGGGCAAGGCGAAGTGACCCAGGCTGCGGTAGCCAAGCCCCTCCAGCGTCTCGATGTTCTGCTCCGCGGTGGTTATGGCGGGATACTCTGCCTCCCAGAAGCTGCGGCAGGGGGCCGGAACATCGTCCCGCAGCCACGTGAGCTCGCTGACGGCGAGCAGACCTTTGGGCACGAGATAGCGCCGCCATGCCTTCAACCCTTCGCCGAAGCCCATCAAGTAGATGGCGCCCTCGGACCACATCAGATCGAGGCTCTCAGGCTCGAAATCGAGGCGTGCCATGTCGCCGACCCTGGTCGAGATCTGCTCATCCAAGCCGAGCTCGGCAGCCTGGGCCCGCAGCGTCGCCAGGAAGGGCGCGTAGAAGTCCACGGCGGTGATGTGAGCCGTCGGGCCGAGCTGCTGCGCCAGGTCGAGGGTCTGCCTGCCCACGCCGCAACCGATGTCGGCCACCTGGGGCGCCCGGGGCAGCTCGCCCATCAGCGCTAGAGCGCGCCCGGTGCACTCGGCCAGGCCCGGACCCTGGCGGGGTAGGCGCTCGTAGATGTCCATGAACAGCTGAGGGACCGGAAGCTCATCCATGGGCCGAACCCTAGCGCCACTCGTCCTTGGCGGGCGCGATTTGGGCACGGCAGCTCGTCACGGGAGGCAACCGAGCGACGACCCGCTGTCCCGCGCCCGTGCTTGGGGCAGCGGCCTGCTCGACCGGCTGCGCGGCCTGCTGGCGCTGTCGCCGGTGCCGCCAAGGCGGCTAGGTATTTGAGCCCGGCTCGCCGCCAAGCATTTGCACCGCTGCCCACGCGGTGACCGCAATGGCGAGCGTAACGGTACTTCGGCGCGCGCCCCCCGACCCAGCCGCGGATGCCGCCTGCTTGACCGCGGCATGTCGCGCGATCGTCAACCCGACCGCCGCAGTCCAGAAGCCCGCGTCGAGTATCGACAACGTCCACGAGGGCTGCCTGATCAGGAGCAGGGCGCACAACACGCCGGCCGCGGCGAACGCGCCGGTGAGAGCTTTGGCGAGCTCGGCCTGTTCCGCGGGCTCACTAGGGTCTTCTGCCGCGGGCTCAGTGTCCCGGCTGTTGATCTTGCCCTGCCGGTTCTTTCCTGTGCGTTGTGCCATGTCGACCGCCTTCCGAGCTCACGGGCTCTTTCGGATGGCGGCCCGACCATCCGGTTCCTACAGCGGCCGATCCACTGCACCCTCACGCCATTGGGGTACGGTGTGGTTACCGTTAAGTCAAAGCGAACCGAAGCCTGGGACCTCGATTTGCTCGGTGGTGGTTGTCGGTCCGTCGAACAGGCCGGCGCCGCCCATACCGCGAGGCCGCACCTGCGGCCTATACTCAGTCCTTGTACTATGCGCTCGATCTTCTGATCGGCTATGGGGCGCCTTGGGTGGTCTTCGGCCTGTACCGGGCCGGGCGCGTCGACCGTTTCGCGTGGCGCCTGTTCTGGCTGGGGTGCGTCCTGGGCCTGACCTGGGAGATCCCCATGTTCGTCCTGAGTGGAGAGGACACGGGGGTGCCGCTGCTGGTCTGGATTCGTCCGCTGCCGGTGCGCTACGGGATCTTGATGGTGAGCCACACCCTATGGGATGGCGGCCTGTTCCTAGTCGGAGTCTGGTGGGTGCGCCGCCTGTGTCGGGCGCCCTGCTTTGCGGTCTTCCGCTGGCAAGAGCTCGCCGTGCTGCTCGTCTACGGCCAGGTTTCAGAGCTCTTGGTCGAGCTGTCGAGCACGCTCAACGACGGCTGGGTGTTCGTCACTGGGTATTGGTGGAATCCCACGCTGTTCCAGTTCAACGGCCATCCCATCACGGCGATGCCCCAGTTGGTGTGGTTGGCGGCACCGGTCGTCTTCTATCTGATCGCCCTGCCCATGAGGCGCGCTGCGTGACCCAACCATCGTGTGGATGACCTTTCCAGTAGGAACAGGTCAGATCTCGAAGGCCATCGCCTCGAGGCGGGCCCGCTCTCGAGCTCTGATGATTTCGGCCTGGAAGCCCGCGCCGTCGGCGCGAATGCGTTGATTGCACAGCTCGATGCGGGCGGTGAGCAGCGGGGTCGCTGGCGCCAACTGTTCGTTCAAGCTGCTGAGCAGCTCGCGAACCGAGCGGGCGAAGCGCTCCAAGTCTCGCTCCGTCTCCTCACTGGTTTTCTCGACCAGCGACAGATAGGCCCGTCGCAGCTCGTCGATGGTGCCGTCGGGGAGCACGGTACGGAAGGTGACGGCATAGGTCACCAGCCGTCGCCAGAAGGCGGCCACACCGTCGGGATCAGGCTGGCCACGAAGCAGCTCGTTGAGGGTCAGCTCGATGTGCTGCCAGGCCTCCCGGTATTGAGCCTGCTGGACGACGTGGACCATCTCCTTGCGGCGGGGCCAGAGCAGGTGTCGTAGCGAGTGCTTGGTTGTCGTGACCGCGTCTGCCAGCTCACCGGTGGCTTCAGGCAATTGGGAGAACAAGATCTCGGCGATCCCCTTGGCCTGATCATGCAGCCCCTGGCCACACATGCGGCGCCTGACCCGTTGCGCATAGTGGCGGCCGAGCATTTGCACGTGTCGCGCCGTGAGCGCTACGGCGGCGTCGATGGTGTCACCGTATTCCTTCGCCCAGCGGGACAGCGCCGCCCGGTGGGTGCGGCGGATCTGGGCGAGCCGGTCGTCCTGCTGGTGGTGCAGTCGTTGCAGTTTCTGGTAGTGCTGCCGCGAGCCGCGCCGAATCACCAGGTAGAGGGAGAAATAAATGGTGGCTACCGTGGCGGTCCACAACACCAGGGCCATCGTGGTTGGCAGTGAGTCCTGCATGCTCTCAGGCACGCTCGCCACCCAGGCTCTTCCGCGGATCAGGTGCTCATCGAGGACTGGCGCGAGCTTGTCGCGCAGGCCCATCACCACCTCGAGGACGATGCCGACCACGAGCAGCACCACCAGCGACAGCCGCCGTACGATGACGCCGATGGGTACATGAGAATACTGAGACATCGTGGCGATGTGATGGGAGCTGTAGACCACGTCGGCCAGGCCAGCGAAGAACACCAGCGCCCGTCGCACGAAGCCATAGCGGGATTTCACGTTCAACACGTAGAGCTCCGGCGGCGGTGGCGCCGGCTGGGCCACCAAGGGTGGATCGAGGTGGATGGTGGCCTCCCTCGAGTCGTCACGTCGATCGGGGACTTGGAGCACCGTGCGGGTGCAGGGCGGCATCGGCCGGTCCCGCCCGATGGCCTCGATGAGCAGCGGTCGTACGGCCACCTGGCTTTGTTCCAGATCAGCCAGAACGGCGCCGAGCTCAGCCTCCACCGCTTTCACGTAAGGGCTCGGCCCGTCGATTTCGGCAGTCTCGCTGGCCTCTTTGGGGCCTCGGGCCACCCGCCAAGCTGCGGCGGCGAAGGTGTCCCAGGCCGGCAAGGTCTCGGCCTGGGCACTGTTCAGCTCTGCCTCCGCGGCGCGGAGCATGGCGCCTTGCACGCGCTTGTACTGAAGCAGCCAGATGACCTTGTGAAGGAAGAACAGCAGGACGCCGATGCTCAGAGCGACGAAGGTCGTCGACACCAGACTGAGCAGACTCTCCATCGTCTCGAGGCCCCTGAGGCTCGGCTCACATGCGCTGGACTTGAGTCCTCCGGGGCACGGCGCCTGACTTCATGACCATGCTGAAGGCTTCTTTCTCGAGCACTGGATGAACTCCGCGAGGCGGGACGCCCTGGGGGTTCTTCTTCTTGGTGATGAAGCCCATCAGCAGCTGCACGTTGATTTGCTTCAATTTGCGCAGCACCTGCTTCATCTTCTTGGTCTGGTTCGACCAGGCATA
>JAUVCD010000699.1 GCA_030590865.1 Myxococcales bacterium
ACGCCGAGGTAGACGCCCCCCTGCGATACGTGCTCACCGAGGGCATCGGTGATCTGGAGGTAGGACGTCTCATTGGAAATGAAGTTGTCGCTGAAGAAATCGGCGTCAGGTTCGGAGAGTGTCTCGACGAGCTGGCGAAAGTGGAGGGTCGAAAGCGGTCTGGCAGCCCCTGGGTCGTCTGCAGGCGCGCCCTTGGTCCGGACGTGCACGCTGAGCGAGGCGGTGACCTCGCCAGCCAATTGATGGGTGGCAGGGGTAAGCCGCTGCTCGACCGGCCTGATCGCTTCGGGGGATGCGCAGCCAGCGCCAAGCACTGCGGCCAACCAGGCGGTCGACAGGAACGTGTGGGCTTTCATGGTTAGAGAACGCGACAAGCGGCGCGGCCTATTCCTAACCTACCGCCTTCGCTGTCGTTCCGGGCCAGATCCTGCCGTCCGGTTGCGGGGTTTGCGTCCGCCGCCGCGCTTGCCTGTCCCCGGCGACTCCTTGGAGCTGTGCCGCTTGCCAGCCTTGCGCTTGTTGCGGGTGGTGCCCACTGACGTGTCGACCAGATCGCCATGTTCTTCACGCAGCGCCCGCAGCTGATCCCGCAGCCGGGCCGCGCGCTCGAACTCCAGACTCTCGGCTGCGATGAACATCTCTTGGCGCAGCTTCTCGGCGAGCTCCACGATGTCGAGCTCGTCGTCCGGCGTAGCGTCGTCGGTGCCTGATGGCGCGGCCTTGCTGACCGCGTAGTAGTCGCGATTTCCAGAGGCGGGCGACAGGTCAAAAATGGCCTTGGCGACCGTTTTTGGCGTGATGTTGTGCGCTTCGTTGTAGGCCTCCTGCGCTGCTCGCCGACGGTCGGTCTCGCCCAGGGCTTGCTCCATCGCAGCGGTCACTCGATCGGCGAACATCACCACGGTGCCATTCACGTTGCGTGCCGTGCGTCCGATGGTCTGAATCAAGGCGCGGGCGCTGCGCAAGAAGCCTTCCTTGTCGGCATCCAGGATGGCGACAAGCGACACCTCGGGCAGATCGAGGCCTTCGCGTAGCAGGTTGATGCCGATCAACACGTCGAACTCGCCCTTGCGCAGATCCCGCAAGATATCGACGCGCTCCAGGGTCTTGATGTCCGAATGGAGGTAGCGGACCTTGACGCCCAGCTCGGCGTAATACTCAGTGAGATCCTCAGCCATGCGCTTGGTGAGTGTGGTCACCAGCACCCGCTCCTGCTGGGCCACACGCTCCCGAATGAGGCCGAGCAGATCGTCGACCTGGTTGCCGGCGGGGCGGACGATAATCTTCGGATCGACCAGGCCCGTGGGGCGGATAATCTGCTCGGCCACGACGCCGCTGGTGGTATCGAGCTCGTGGTCGCCAGGGGTGGCGCTCACGAACATGACATTGCGGAAATGGCGCCCTAGCTCCTCGAACTTGAGGGGCCGGTTGTCCATGGCACTCGGGAGCCGGAAGCCGTGCTCCACCAGGGTCTCTTTCCGTGACCTGTCGCCTCGGTACATGGCGCCGAGCTGAGGCACCGTTTGATGGGACTCGTCGATGATGAACAGGAAGTCCTCGGGGAAGTAGTCGATCAGTGTCGGCGGTGGCTCGCCTTCTTGGCGGCCTGACAGATGGCGCGAGTAGTTCTCGATGCCGTTGCAGAAGCCCATCTGCTCGAGCAGCTCGAGGTCATACATGGTGCGCTCTTCGAGCCGCTGCTTCTCCAGTAGCTTGCCGCTCTTGTCCAAGCTCTCCAGGCGCTGGGCAAGCTCGGCGCGGATCGCGGTGATGGCGCGCTCCCGCTGCTCCCGCTCGGTCACATAATGGGAGCCCGGGTAGATCTGGTAGCTCTGCAGCTCGCCCAGGACCTTGCCGCGCAGTGGATCGATTTGCTTGATCGCGTCGATTTCGTCGCCCCACAGCTCGACGCGAATGGCGCGTTCATGCTCGTAGATGGGGAAGATCTCCACCACGTCGCCCCGAACCCGGAAGGTCCCGCGGTGAAAGTCGACATCGTTTCGTTCGTAACGGATGTCGACCAGCTTGCGCAGCAGGTCGTCCCGGGGCATCTGATCTCCCTTCTCCAGGGGAATCAACATGCCGTGGTAGCTGTCCGACGAGCCAATGCCGTAGATACAGCTCACCGAGGCCACGATGATGACGTCCTCACGGCTGAGCAAGGCGTGAGTGGCAGCGTGGCGCATGCGATCGATCTCGTCATTGATGATCGCGTCCTTCTCGATGTACGTGTCCGTCGCTGGAAGGTAGGCCTCAGGCTGGTAGTAGTCGTAGTAGCTGACGAAGTACTGAACGGCGGCGGAGGGGAACAGCTCACGGAATTCGCCGTAGAGCTGGGCGGCCAGGGTCTTGTTCGGCGCTAGCACCAGGGTTGGACGGTCGTAGTGGGCGATGACCTTCGCAGCGGTGAAGGTCTTGCCGCTGCCGGTTACGCCGAGCAGCACCTGGAAACGTTCCTTGCGGTCGAGTCCTGCACAGAGGTCAGCGATGGCACGCGGCTGATCGCCCCGTGGCTCGAAGTCTGTGACCATCTGAAAGACCCCGCCCATCAAACCGGACGAGGTTAGTGCCGTTGAGAGGGCCGAGCAACCGCTGGGGTCAAACCCGCCCAGGGTGCGGAGCCGGGCTTCTGGGGGTAAATGTTCCGTTGCGTTAGGTTGTGTCGGATCGTGGGGAGGCGTGTTATGGAGCCGCCCCAACCATGGCTGCCTCCGGATCAACGCGGCTGAGTGACCACCCTTACGCCGCGCTGCTCGGCTCGGTGGAGAAGCCTGCCCGCTACACCGGCGGCGAGGTCGGCTCGGTCTGCAAGGACTGGTCGACGGTGGAGGCCACGGTCTGCCTGGCATTCCCCGACATCTACGACATCGGGATGAGCCATCTGGGCTACAAGATCCTCTACGATGTGCTCAACCGAGATCGCCGCACCTTGGCTGAGCGGGTCTACTGCCCCTGGATTGACATGGAGGCGCAGCTCCGCGGCCACCGGTTGCCCCTGCTGTCGCTGGAGAGCCACCGGCCGCTGGTGGACTTCGACGTGGTCGGCTTCTCGCTCCAATTCGAGCTGACCTACAGCGATGTGCTGACCATGCTCGATCTCGGCGGCATCCCGCTGCGCACGGTCGACCGCGGTGACGATGATCCACTGGTGGTGGCAGGCGGTCCGAACGCCACCCACCCGGAAGCGATGGCGCCTTTCTTCGATGCTTTCGTCGTCGGTGACGGCGAGGCAAAGCTCACCGAGTTGGCGCTGAGTTGGACCCACGGGAAGCGGGCAGGACGCAGCCGTGCTGAGCGCCTCGAGGCGCTGGCGGGGCTGGGATCGATCTACGTGCCCTCCCTCTATGCGGTGGCGCCCGAGCCGAGCAGCGGACGATTGGTCGTCAGTGAGCCTGAGGATCCGAAGATTCCTTTCCCCATCCGCTGCGCCCGGGTCAACCTGGACGACTACCCATTCCCGACCGACAGCCCAACCGGTGGACCGGAGGCGATCTTCGATCGCGCCTCGATTGAGATCGCCCGTGGCTGTACCGAAGGCTGCCGGTTCTGTCAGGGAGGCATGATCTACCGCCCGGTCCAGGAGCGGGACCCGGGACAGGTGAGCCAGTGCGTCCTTCAGGCGGTTCGAAGGTCAGGCAACGACGAGGTGTCGCTCACCGCTCTCTCGACGGCCGATGTGTCCTACATCGATCCGCTGGTACGGGAGCTAGGGCCTCAGCTGGCCGATCAGCGCGTGTCTCTCGGCGTGTCGTCGCTGCGGGCCTACGGACTGGAGCCCGACTTGCTAGGCGAGCTGCGCCGCGTGCGGGCTGGCGGACTCACCTTCGCTCCCGAGGCGGGGACTCAGAGGCTGCGTGACGTGGTCAACAAGAACGTCACCGACGACCAACTGGACGAGACCACCGAGCGCGTCTTCTCCCGTGGTTGGACCAAAATGAAACTGTACTTCATGATTGGTTTGCCCACTGAAGAGGACGAGGACGTTCGGGGGATCGTGGACACCGCCGGCCGTGCAGCCCGCATTGGGCGTCAGGTGGCGGGCCGGAAAATCGACGTGACGGTGAGCGTGTCGACCCACGTGCCCAAGCCTCACACGCCCTTCCAGTGGGCTGCGATGGACTCGCGGTCTGAGGTGGCTCGAAAGCAGGAATTCTTGGCCAAAGCGGTGCGAGCCCACCCGCGGGTGAGACTGCGCACCCACTCGGTCCAGGGCAGTATGCTCGAGGGCGTCCTGGCCCGGGGCGACCGCGCTTTGGCTGACGTGATCGAGCATGCCTGGCGTGCCGGTGCCCGTTTCGATTCGTGGGATGAGTGCCTGGATCTGGACCTGTGGGAGGCTGCCTTCGAGCAGTTTGGCATCGAGCCTCGGTCCTATTTGGACAGCCTGCCGCTCGACGGGAGGTTGCCCTGGAGTCACATCGACATGGGGCTCGACGAGGGCTTCTTGCGCCGCGAGTACCGCCGCGCTCTGGCGGGCCGCTCCAGCCCGCCATGCTGCAAGCCAGTTCTGCCCCTTGCTCCAGGTGAGAGCCCCGAGAGTGGCAGCAGCGAGCCGGGCAAGCTCGTCTGTTACCACTGTGGCGCGGACTGTGACCTGACCGGGTTGCAGCAGCAGCGGCAAGCCTACCTCGATCACTTTCGCAGCGAGGCGGTCGCCCAGCCTCCGGCGACGACTGCTGACGCCACACCAGCGGAGCGGGCTGAGGGACCAACGCCTGGCGGCTCGGGCAAGCCGGCAGCGGCGGACCGTGGTCACCGC
>JAUVCD010000489.1 GCA_030590865.1 Myxococcales bacterium
CCATCTTTGCCGGCGCCCAGCCATCAGGTATCGCGTCCTTGGTATCGTCACCGAGGACGCCCTGGCCGAGGGCCTCGAAGGCCGCGGACAGCAAGGCGAGCATGGCGCTGATCTCCAGCGCCCCGCCGAAGGCCGCAAAGAGGGCTGCTCCAGGGCTCGCCCTGACGTACCAGGAGAACAGCATCATCATCAGGATGACGGGGAAGCCGGCCAGGGCCACCATGCCGAGCACCGACAGGCTGCGAGACGGTGGCTTGACTAGGTGAGTCAGGCCGGCCAGCGCAATGATGGCTGGCCACAGCGCTACCGTGGTGAGCGTCAGGGCACCGAGCTTGAAGTGCACCGTGGGCATGTCGCCAATGGCTGCCAGATTGTGAAGCACCGTCACCCCTGGCGCCTCGCCTCGCCCAGGCCAAGCATAGAAGATCACCGCGGCGACCACGCCGCCGATCAGGGCGGCTCGGGCGGCTCGCCGTTGCTCCTTTCGAAAGGCCAAATTGGCGCCAGCGGCGGTGAGCGCCAGGGCCAGCAAGGCCGAGGTCGCCCGGCCGGTGAAGCTCGGAGGCAGGGGCAACAGGCCCCAGGCGGCGGCGTCGGCACCGAGCTTGTGGCACAGCGCGGTGGCGGCCAGGGCTCCGAGCACTACCAACGCGAGTGAGGTGGCGCGCCTGGCGAGACGGCGTGCCACCAAGATTGCCGCGCCGGCCACCAGTGGTGCCAGGCCAGCGACCACGCCGGAGATGGGCAGCTCACCGAACAACTGCCAGAGAAACTGGGGCTGATTGTCGATGACCTCGTAAGGGAGCAAGACGCTCAGAACCAGGGCGGCTCCGGCCCAGCGGCAGCGCGATCTCAGCCGATCGTCGCCTAGTCGGTAGAACAGCTCTGCTTCGCTCATCGTCGACCGTTAGGGTACGGCGGGGACCCAGGCGACGCGCACCACCAGGCGCTTGCCCCGGAACACCGGGTCGCTGTCCCGAGTCTCGTAGGCCACCTTCTGGCCGTCGAGGGAGAACAGCGGAGACCGGTCGTCCATCCCGTTGTGGGTCAGTCGGATCACCTTCGAGGTGGCGATGTCGAGCATGGCGATGTCGGCGTAGCCCAAGTGCTGGCGCAGCTCGAAGACCACTCGCTTGCCATCTGGCGACAGGGCCAGAGCTGCGGCCGTGCCTTCGATGGGGTGGCTCGCCACCTTGTTGGTCGGCACGTCGAGGGTCACGATGGCCTTTCCGTTGATGTGGGACATCGCCACGACCTTGCCGTCCCCGCTCGCCACCGGGTAGGCCAGCGAGGCTCCTCCCGCCGGCACCAGTAGCGTCGTGCGCTCGCCGTTACGCACGTTGACGGCCCAGAGCGCTTCGACGGGGGCTTGGTCGTCATCATCGGTCATCGCCGGTGTGAACAGCACCATCAAGCGAAGGGTATTGAACCAGCTGAAGCCTCCGATGCTGGAATAGTCCTTCGCGCCCAGGCGGTAGAGCTCACGTCCCGCTTCGCCGGTGATGTCATAGACGACGATTTCTTTGGCACAGGCCCGGCAGGCGCGATCGACGAGCGCCACCAGCTTGCCATCTGGCGACACCTGGGGCTCGCTGAGCTTGTGGCTGGCTTCGACCAGCACTCGGCGGAGTGGTCCGCCCTCTTCGAGCACCGCCACGCTGCGGGCTCGGCCGTAAAGGTCCTCCACCACGACGACCGGTCGGCCACCAGGGGCCGCCGAGGGATCGGTGAAGGCGTTGTAGCCTCGCCACAGCTGCTTGGACGTGCCCGCGTCGCTGCGCCACTGCACCGTCTCGAGTCCTTCGACTCGGAGCAGCTTGAGGCCTTTCGGTGAGTAGAGCGGGGTGGTCGGCGCGGTGCTGAGCAGCCAGCCATTGGGCCCGATGCCCACCAGTCGCTCGTCGGCATCGACGGGGCTCACGAAGGTGGGCTTGTGGGGCCCTTTCTCCGCATCCAGCCGCTTGGCTGCGAGCGTCTCGTAGGCCGCCTTGGCGGCGTCGAGCTCCTTGCTGCGGGCGGTCAGCATGAGTCGTGCCGGTGCTAGCTGATCGAGCAGCTTGGGGTCAGTGCCATCGACGATGGCCTGAATGGACGGGTGGCCCATGACGGCGGGTAGCGCCAGATCGAAGGCCCGGCGGGCCACCGCGCCAGCTACGTATTCCTTGGCTTGCTCTTCGGTTTTAGCGGCTGCGAAGGTGTGCACCATCTGCTCGGCCACCGGCGGGTCGGCGTCCACATGCTCGACCTGCAACAGTGCGTCGAGGTGAACTTCGAAGAAGGGCTCAGCGACTGGGAGCTTGAAGACCTTGGGCTCGATGTGTCCGGTGATGATGAAAGCCGCACGCAGCTTGCGGGCCGCCTCGGCCGGTGAGCTCGCATCTTCGAGCACCGCAGTCGTTTCCGGATCGCCGCCCCGAACAGGGTCGAAGCCGAGGTCCGCCAATCGTTTGGACAGCTCGTCGGCAAGCTTGGCCGCAGGCTTGCTTCCTTCCCACCAGTAGCCGTCCATATCGATGGCCACCAAAATGCGGAATGGCAGCGGCGCGGTGAGCTGGCGCCACAAGAAGAAGCCGCCGCCGGCGAGCAGCAGCGCGATCACGGCGAACAGCGGCCAGACGCGGCGCTGCGGCAGTGGCATCCCGAGCGACGACGCTGGAGCCTCGTCGGGAGGCCGGGCGCTCACGCCATTCTCATCCGTCTCGGCGACCCCTTCGGCCGCTTCGCCGAAGGGCGCGTCATCATCGAGGGCGCCGTCCTCGCCGAGGACATCGTCGGCTGAGGCTTCTCCCTCCAAGGCTCGATCGTTGTCCGCCATCGACCTGGGAAGCGTAGGCGAGCATCTCCAGTGGCGCCAGTCTGCCTGCCTGCCGCTCGACCAGCGTGCCCCCCAGGTTGGTCATCGAAGCCGATCGGGATCCGTTGAGCCCATCGACATTCTCCCAGTGCTTCGTATGATCGAGGAACGGAGGAGCGATGCGATCCAGCGGGTATTGGTTCGGAGTCTTCGTTGTCCTATTCGGGGCGGCTGCCTGTGACGACGACAACAACGGTGGCGGGGGCAGTACCGCGACCAGTAGTGGTGGCGGTGGGGCCGGCACGGGCGGAAGCGTCGGCGGCGCCGGTGCAGGAGGCAATCAGGGGGGCAACGTCGGCACTGGCGGTGATGGCGGCTCGTCCATCGACACGACTCCCTGTGATTCGTCGACCTGCGATTTGACGGTGACCGGCACCGGGTTCGGGGAGCTCGACGGCAAGACGGTCTATGTCGGCTTGCAGCGCCAGGGACAGGCAGGGCTGGAGTTTCAGGACTCGGCGGTGATCGCTGCCGGTGGTTTCACCGTCAGCGGTCAAGGGGTCCTGCAAAAGAACCTGCCCTACTTCCTCAACTACTTCGTCGACCTGAACGAGAATCAGGCTTGTGAGATCACCCCCGACGATGCGGTGTGGCGGCTCGACATAGGCGCAGCTCAGGGGCATCTCGACGTGGCCCTGTCCTATCACGAGGGCTTTGCGAACCTGGGCTGCAGCGGTTTTCCGTGAGCGGTTCCGGTCCCGAAGCTGGCGACGATGGGCAGCGGGCAGGGGATGATGGTCACGTGGACGCTTCATCGGGCTTAGGGCTATGCTGTTTTCCCGGGGGCTGGCGAGGCTGATTCCGGTACGCCGCGCTCGGTTCTTTGCAAGGCATGAGCAAGGACTCCAAGTCACCGAAGCCTGATCGCCGACCGCGGCCGGCGGTGCCACCGCGTCCTGGCGCGAAGGTCGCGAAGACGGGCGATGAAACCCACGCGACCCGGCTGTCCTCCCCGCGCCGCGGTTTGGCGGGCCAATCGGTAACCGGGGGTGAGGCTGCCGACGCGGCGCTGTTGGCTGCTGGCACCATGGTGGACCAGTTCCGCGTCATGCGACTGCTCGGCCGTGGCGGCATGGGCGAGATCTACCTGGCCCGGGACACCAAGCTCGGGCGCAAGGTGGCTCTCAAGGTGGTTCAGCCGAAGCTGCTTGGCACCGAAGGGGCCATCGAGCTGTTCAAGGCAGAGGCGCGCATCACCGCCAAGTTCGACCATCCTCATATCGTTTCCATCTACGACGTGGGTGACTACCAGGGGCGCCCTTATCTGGCGCTGGCGTTTCTGGAAGGCCAGAACCTGCACGAGCGCATCCGGGAGCGCCGACCGAGTGTGCAGGAGTCCATCCGCTTTGGCCTCGCCATCGCTCAGGCGCTCGAAGAGGCTCACCGTTACGGCGTTCTGCATCGGGATCTGAAGCCTGCCAACGTGCTCATCGCTCGTGATGGCCGGCCGCGGGTGCTCGACTTCGGGTTGGCCAAGGCGCTGCCCCGACGGGAGAGCGCCTTGCCAGCCAGTGATGCGCCGGGAGCGCAGCCCGAGCCCCTGGCCGGCGAGGCTTCCTCCCTGGAGACCAGCGGCGGTGGCACGCCCGCTTACATGGCTCCCGAGCAATGGCGCGAAGCGGACTGCACTCCGGCTACCGATATTTGGGCCTTCGGCGTGTTGCTCTTCGAGCTCTTGGCCGGGCGGCGTCCTTTCGATGCGGACTCGGTGCTCGACTACGCGCTGGTCGTCGCCGGTCCCGAGTCGGCGCCGGCGGTCGATAGCTTTGCCGACGTTCCCGCCGATCTGGCCGCGCTGGTGGCTGACTGTCTGGAAAAGGAGCCGGCCGCCAGGCCGCTGGCCGCAGCGGTGGTCAAGGCGTTACGTCGGATGATTGGCCGTCGGCGAGCCAGCCTGGACGAGGTCAAGAGCCCCTTCCGTGGCCTGCTGCCCTTCACTGAGGCTCACGTCGACCTGTTCTTCGGTCGGGAAGCAGAAATTGCGGCGCTCAACGAGCGGCTCAGAGTGGAGCCGGTCGTCCCCGTGGTAGGGCCATCAGGTGCCGGGAAGAGCTCGCTGATCCAGGCAGGCGTGATTCCCCGTTTGCGGGAGCAAGAACCGTGGCTCGTGGTGCAGCTGCGACCGGGGGCGCAACCCTTCATGGCCTTGGCGATGCGCCTGTTGCGCCGTGACGGCGATGTCCGCGCCCAGCTGACCGAGTCTCGTGGCGGTGCCCAGACGGATCGCGAGCCCGCTGAGCTCGACCACTCTGGGCCGGGCCGCACGGCGCTCGACGATCAGCGTGAGCTGGCCGCTCGCTTGCAGGCCCAGCCGCAGCTGTTGTCCGTCGAGCTGCGGGCCATGGCCGAGCGGCGGGGGGCCCACGTGTTGTTGTTCATCGACCAGCTCGAGGAGCTGTTCACGCTGCTGGACGATGACCCGACCCGACGAGCCTTCATGCAGGCGATCTGCACGGCTGCCGATGACCCAACCGATCCGGTGCGAGTGATCTTCACGGTTCGGGACGACTACCTCGGGCGCCTGGCCACTGGTCCCGAGGCTCGCGACGCGCTGACCCACGTGACCGTCATCCAGAGCCTGGATGCTCGAGCCTTGGCAGAAACCCTGACCCGGCCGGTGGCCGGCGTGGGGTATCGCTACGAGGATTCAGAGCTGGTGGACCAGATGGTTGCGGCCGTGCATGGCGAGCCTGCGGGTCTACCGCTCCTCCAATTTGCTGCTCTCCTGTTGTGGGAGCGGCGTGACACCGAACGACGGCTGCTGTTGAGTCAGGCCTACGAGGAGATGGGCGGCGTGGGCGGTGCCTTGGTGAAACACGCCGATGGGGTGCTCCAAGGTCTGGCTCCGCCCCTGTTGCGCCTGGCTCGCCAGTTGTTGATGCGGTTGGTGACCCCTGAGCGCACGCGTCAAGTGGTGGCCCGCGGCAAGATCGTCGAGGCGCTAGGAGAAGAGGTCGAGCCGCTCTTAGCGCGGCTGACCGAGGCCAGATTGATCTCTGTGGGGAGGACCGGCGGTACGGCGATTCAGCACGCCACCATCGAGCTGGCTCACGAATCGTTGACCCGCAGCTGGAGCACCCTGGCTCGCTGGATCGACGAGAGCAATGAAGAGCTGGCCTTTCTGACCGAGGTGGGGCAAGCCGCCGAGCTCTGGCACAAGCGCGGCCGCCGGCCTGACGAGTTGTGGCAGGCTGACGCCTTGCGGGACGCTCAGCGGCTGCGACAGTCGATCCAGCTGCCCCAGCTGGCGCGAGAATTTCTCGAGCTGGGGACTCGTCGGCGGGTGCGGCGGATTTGGCGTCGGCGGGGGGTGATCGCTGGTGTGATGGCCGTCTTGGGGATCGTGTCGCTGGTCTTGGCCTTTCAGAAACGGGAGCTCGCGGCGCAACAGCAGGTGGCAGAAGAACGTCGAGCGGAGGCTCAAACCCAACGGGCCGAGGCGCAGTGGCAGCGGGCCGAGGCGCTGCAAGAAGGATCTCGGTCTGCCCAGCGGGATGGTCGGGTGCTCGAGGCGCGGGCCAAGCTGCGGGTGGCCCTCGAGCTCGAGGTGCGCGGTCGCCCTGGGCAGGCAAAGCGAGACGAGGGCTCGGCGGATGCCCGGGCGCTCTGGTGGCAGCTCCGTGGCAATCCAATGGTGTGGAGCGCTCCTCTTTCCGCCCACGTCTACGTGGTGGCCTTCGCGCCTGATGGTCAGACCATCGCGGCGGCGAGTCAGGACGGTGGCGTTCATCTGTTCGACGTCGAGACCCGTGAGACCAGGGTCTTGCGAGCCGAAGACGACCAACTATTCGTCTTGGCCTATTCGCCTGACGGGAGTCAGCTCGTTTCAGGCAGCGTCAATGGCACCATTAGGCTGTGGGACGTCGCCTCCGGCGCGGAGCAGCGGGTGCTCCGGGGCCATGCGGGCGCGCTCTACGGCATCGGGTTCAGCCCAGATGGCAAGCGGCTCGCCTCTGGTAGCTCGGACAAGACGGTGCGGGTTTGGGAGGTAGCCTCGGGCCAAGAGCAGCACGTGCTTCGGGGTCACCAAGGGGGCGTTAAGGGCGTGAGCTTCAGCCCTGACGGAAAGTTGCTCGCCTCGACAGGTCACGACAAGACGGTGCGACTCTGGGAGGTGGCGTCCGGGACGGTCCAGCAGGTGCTGTCGGGTCACGCCGCCGGGGGGCTCATCGTGAGCTTCAGTCCTGATGGCAAGCTGCTCGCGTCGGGCAGCGTCGACAAGACCGTGAGGCTTTGGGACATCGCCACGGGCAAGTTGAAACGGACGCTGCAAGGCCATACGGGCAAGGTCTGGGGCGCGACCTTCAGTCCCGACGGATCCCGACTCGCCACCGCCAGCACGGACAAGACCGTGCGGCTTTGGGACGTCGCCTCGGGACGAGAGCAGCGGACGATCCGAGGTCACCAGGCGGGCGTGACCGGCGTGGCCTTCAGCCCCGACGGCAAGCGGGTCGCCTCGGGCGGGGATGACGATTCGGTACGGCTCTGGGACGTGACGGCGGGTACT
>JAUVCD010000810.1 GCA_030590865.1 Myxococcales bacterium
AGAGCAGTGGACCGGATTTCACATGGCGCAACAGGTCGTGACCGGCAAGCCTTTGGTTGGCGAATGGGTCGACGGTACCCGCTTTGGCAAGTGTGCGCTCCCTGTTTATTTCACCGCGGTGGCACCGGAGTATTCCCGCGGCACGGACGCGCGATTTCCCGGTTTGACGGCTCCGGTGAATCGGATCGAGAAGGTGGCGTAGTAGGGGAAGCGGGAGCCCCCGGTGGTCGAGGCTCCCGCGTGAGTTGGGCTACAAGAGTTTCTGCTGACGGGGGTCGTCGCCATTACGGCGCATGGTACGAAGGTAGCCTCGTGTCCACGGCTGGGCCGGCAGGCGTGAGAGTATTTCGGCACGACGCTCAGGCGAGCTGGTCGTTCCGCCAGTAGCGATGATGGCGGCGACGAGCCCCGCAGGGGCAATCCACACATCATTGCCCGTCGTCAGTGCAACCTCGCCGATGGCATCCTCGCGCCAAGAAACGCCCTCCATCACCAGCGTGCACGGACCCATACTGACCGCTGCCAGCAGGTTGTAACGCGCCGTGCGGCACCGCGGCACCCGAAAGGCATCGCACACACCGGTGGGTCCGTTGAGTGCCGCGACGATGCGGCGAGGCGTCAGGGCGATGCCGCAGTACTTCATGGCCCCACCTCCTTGACCGCCTGCTCGACGTGTGGCGCTTCGACGCTTTTCTTTTTGTCGATGGCGGCTGCGAGCAGGGCGTAGTGGGCATAGCGGTTGACCTTCCGCAACAGCCCGTTGCTCGCTGCAAAGAGTGCCTCCTCGGCCTCTGGGCAAAAGAGCGGCAGCTCGGTCCCACAACGCCGCAGGTGATATGTCAGATAGGCCCCGAGCTCATCGCGCTGCAGACCGCCGAGGTGATGCTTGACGATGAGCCGTTGCTCCAACGACTCATGCACCGCCATCCGAAGGCGACGACGGATCTCGGTCAGGCCGATGAGGAGCAGACACAACCGGTTGTCGGAATCCATACCGTAGCAGGTCAAGAGACGTAGATCCTCGAGGACATCGTTGCGCAGATGATGGGCGTCGTCGATGATCAGGATGGGGGTCTTCTTCGCTTCGTGGCACAGCCGCGTGACCTCCGTGCGGATGGCACGATAGGCGGCCGCGCGGCTTCGGCTGACAGGCAATCCCATCTCCCAGCCGATGGATTTATAGGTATCCATCACGTTGCCGGTGGACAGGGGTACATAGAAAACCCGGTAGAGCCCTTCGTGCAGAGCTCCCACGACTTTGCGACCCGCGGTGGTCTTGCCGCTGCCGGCCTCTCCGGTCAACAGGCCCATGCCGCGCAACTTGATGAGGTGCTCGATTCTGATCTCGGCCTCTCGTGTGCTGTTGGCAACGAAGAGTTCGTCATGGGGGATGTCATTGCCGATGAGATGGTGGGTGAGACCAAAATGTTTGCGGTACATCACTTCTCCTCCTCATCGGCCTCGTCCTCAAATCGGGACAGGCTCAGTCCATCCGGTGGTGTTTGTGCGGGCGCGGATGCCGTCAGGTTGCCGGTGGGTCGCTCCCGCTTGACGAAACAATTGGCGTAGGCGTCGAGTACTTTGGCGTCGTCGTGACGCTCGCCCTTGTAGAAAACTTGCAGCGGCTTGGTTCTGGGCGCCGCAGGGTCGTAGCGCAGGGTGATGGTTTGTCTGACGAGCTCGGGGGCTACTTCGTACAGGACGCCGTCGAGACTCACCGTGCGGTCGCTCTTCACCTTCCGCTTGGCCTCCCACAGAAATAGCGCGTCTAGATCCTGACTAGGTTCGACGTGACGGACACTGCCGGCGCACTGTGCCCAACGGTCCAGCGGCGTTTCGCCATCGAGGCCACGATGGGGCGACTGGTGATATTCTCCCTCCACCCAAGCCCAGAAGCGCCGGTTGAGCGCCTCGAGTGAGCCGAGGTCCTCGCGAC
Organism: Myxococcales bacterium; assembly: GCA_030590865.1. Taxonomy (GTDB): domain Bacteria; phylum Myxococcota_A; class Polyangia; order Polyangiales; family Polyangiaceae; genus JAPYTK01. The sequence continues at coordinate 1,937 of JAUVCD010000810.1, forward strand.
CGAGCACCGGCAACAGCTGCATCCGTACGGTTCTGAAATATCGCTCGATCTTCCCTTTTCCCTGGGGCTGATAGGGCCGGGCGTGGATCAAAGCGATGGCGAGCCTGGCACAGACCAAGGCGAGCTGGTGCGAGCGATAGACGGCGCCATTGTCGACGTAGAGCCGCTCGCAAACACCTCGCCGCATGACGGCCTGTTTGAACACCGGAAGAAATGCCTGGGTATTCTCGGCGAAGCAGAAGGCCGCATGCGGCACGACACGCGTGGCGTCGTCGATCATTGCGATCAGGTAGGTTTTGCGCTTTCTGCGGCCATCGGCGATGACCGCCGGGCCGTGCATCACATCGCTCATCCAGAGCTGGCCGGCGTTGGCGTAGGCGAAGCGACGCCGGTCCTTGGTTGAGCCCTGCTCATCACGCTTCTCCATGAGCCCGTGGCGGTGCAGGAGCCGATGCACAGTCGAGTGTGGCAGCTGTAATCCAGAAGGCACCAGGCCTTCCTTGCGTGCTTCGTCGATGACGAGCTTAACGCTGTAGTCGGGGCACTCCTCTTTGATGACGAGCAATACGTCGGCGATCTCCTGCGGAAGGCTTCGGCTATGTCCGAGATCGTTGCGTCGTTTGGGCAGCAAGGCATCGAAGCCGCCCTTGCGATATTTCTTGAGCCAGTCGCGCAGGGTTTCCGCAGCCACATGACGGCGCTGCGTGCCAGGTATGTCGTGTTCCTTGGCAGCCTTGTCGCGGAGCTTTTCGTAGATGCCGGAGGTTCCTGGCGGTAGGTTGATGACGTCGGCGATCAGGCCGTAGCGAAACAGACCGATCTTCTCGCGCATCTCGTGTTCAGGTTGGTTGGTGAGTGTCATCGCTGACCCCCTTCGGGTTGAGGTTTGAGCCCGGGGAGTAGCGAGGATCAGGGGGGTGGATCTGGGCCCACTTTGTGTTGGAGGCGCTTGAGCTTCTTCCAAGTGGACTCATGGTGGCGGCGGAATCCGACCGGGGTTGGCAGGTGAGCTATGTGCTCGTTCACCAGCGGTCGTAGGGCTACGAGCGCGCGGTCGGTGCCCAATTCATTGCGAAGCGCGGTGACCGTGAGCGTTCTGTGCGTGGCCGTGAGCACGCCGAGGGTCGCCACGATACCTAGCATCAACCAGACACGGTTCACCCGCCGCCTCACCCAACGGCGACGACCGCTCTCCTTGAGCTCTGGACGGAGCTCAAAGGCGGCGTCCTCGAAGGATGATGCCTTCTCTACGGTGACGACGACGTTCTCGATCTCGTCGAGCGAATTGGACAAACGCGCCGCAATGCAATCAGGCAGGAGGCTGAAGGTCGTCTGGCATGGTTTGCAGTAGTAGCGAGCGATCCATGCGCCAGCCGGCCGCTTGCGCTCGTATGCCGTGTGGCAACTGAAGCCTTCACCGGGCCCCCTGCTGCACAGCGGACAGTGCCCGAGATTTGCGCTCTGCCAGGCTTCTGTCCTAACGTATTCCTCGCTGGTGTGCTCGTAGTGGAAACGAACCTGCACGAGCCCACCGGGAGTGGCGCCCGTTGCCTGTACGCTGTTGGGCTCACTCGTTCGTCAGTCCCGGTGCCCACCATGGGCACCGAGACTACGATCGCGCCGGTGGCGTAGTCTGGAAAGTTATCGGCGAGGCCTTTCGGATTACGCCGTCAAACGGAACCGATCACCGGTGGTGCAACGCACCCTGAGGTGGCGGTGATGTGTGGATTTACGTGGGAGCCCACACCCGTTGTTGGCGGAGCAGGGGTCGCGTGCTCCCCCCGGATGGCTCGCCGCATAGGTCGGGTAGCGGGCCAACATAACTGGCTCGTCGCGGTC
>JAUVCD010001044.1 GCA_030590865.1 Myxococcales bacterium
GGTGGCGTCGAGAGCGACATAGCCCACGGTGAGCAACCGATATATCTCCGCGAGCTGCCCATCGCTCAGCCCCGCTTGGGCCAGCAAGGCTGCGCCCCGAACCACCGCCTCGACGTAGCGGCCTCGACGAATGTCCTGGGACAGCCGCGGGATCTCGAGGGTGGCCTGCTCTTGCACACGCCGCGCCGCACCACCCCCCTGGCCACGGACCAGCGCCCCTGCGTTGAGGGCGGCACGTTTCCCCTGATCGGTCAGCGACAGGTCAGTCAGCGGAACCAGGATCACCTCGCCCTGCCTGAGCTTCGCCCGCCGTAGCCCGTTGTAGCTGGCAATCTTCCAGGCGCCCTTACGAACGCCGAGATAGCGATAGGCCACGCTCTGAGTGGTGTCGCCGATCTTGGCCACGTGGCGCAGGTTGTAGGGCACAATGATTTCCCGGCCGACCTCTGGTGGTAGCCAGGGCCGCGAGTCGTTGACCTGGGACAAGACGTCCGCCCGCCGCTCGTGACCGAGCAACTCGACGGCCATGCTCTTCCAGGTGTCCCCTGGCAGCACCTTGTGGAAACCCACCGCAGGCAACTCGAGGCGCATCCCCACGACGATGCCACTGCCCCGTCGCGCATCGAGGCCATTGGCCGCCACCACCACCCGTTCCACTTCGACCCGGCCGTACATCTCTTCGGCGATCTGGGCCACCGACTCACCGGCCTTCACGATGTGGGGAAAAGCGGCTGAGTCAGTGCTAATGAGCACCGCCAGCAGGACGACTATGATCGCCAGCTGCGCCCTCGAATCAGCAAACCCCATGAGGGCGGGATATTACCATGCGTGCTGTCATACAGAGGGTCTTCACCGCTCAGGTCCAGATCGAAGCCCAGGTGGTCGGCCACATTGATCGAGGGCTCTGCGTCTTCTTGGGTGCCGGCAAGGACGACGGCCCGCAGGATTTCACCGCCATGGCAGACAAGATCGCAGGACTGCGCGTGTTCAGCGATGAGCGCGGCAAGATGAGCCTGTCGGTCACAGACATCGGCGGCGCCGTGCTGCTCATCAGCCAGTTCACCGTCTATGGCGACGTGCGCCGCGGTCGACGGCCGAGCTTCGACGGCGCCATGGCTCCAGATCTCGCCCAGCCAGCCTACCAGCGGCTGGTCACCATGGTTCGCGACCGCGGCGTCACGGTGCAGACCGGCCGCTTCGCTGCCATGATGCGGGTCTTGGTCGACAACGATGGCCCGGTGACCATCCTCGTCGACACCAAGAAGACCTTCTGACCAACCCGTTCCTGGCCTCAAAGGCGCTGCGGTCTCGCGTGCCCCTGACGGGGCGAAGGGGGCGCACAGACAGTCCAGACGTCCTATTTCGGCTGGGACACGACGTCCCGCCTCGCGCCCGCCGGCTCCCAGAGCCGCAACGCTCCCAGCACGCCGGCGGTGTTGTCGACCAGCTGAACGTCTGCTGGCATGTCCGCCTGACGCAGCAGTCGCGCGTTGCCACCACCGAGGTAGAGCCGTCGGAAATTCCAGATCGGCCTGATCTGCTCGACGATAGCCATCACCCGCTGTCGCCACGCTGGCTCACCGATACGCTTCAGCACAGCATCGCCCACCCGCTCCTCGTAGGTCTCGGCATTGATCCCCGACGGGTGGTGCCCCAGCTCCAAGTTGGGCACCAGGGTGCCATCGACGTACAACCCTGCACCGAGGCCGGTTCCCAGGGTGAGCATCATCTCCACAGCCTCCCCCTCGATCACGCCCAAGCCAGCCACGTCGGCATCGTTGGCCAGTCGCACCGGTGCGCCGAGCAGCGCCGCTAGCCGAGAGCCCAGCGCAAAGCCCGCCCAGCCGGCATCGAGATTAGGCGCCGTCTTGGTCACGCCGCCAACCACCACGCCTGGAAAACCCGCGGATACCCTGTCGAAGCTCAGGGTCTCGGCAATGGCCGTCACAATGGCGAGCAGCGCCTCGGGCGTGGCGGGGCGCGGCGTCGGTCGTTTGACGGGCGTGCCGACCACCTCACCCCCTGGACCCATCACTCGCGACTTGACGTGGGTGCCACCGATGTCGATGCAGAGCGTCCAGGGGCGCGCGACATCAGCTGCGCCCCCATCACCGGTCTGTCCTGGCTGGGTCATGGCC
>JAUVCD010000500.1 GCA_030590865.1 Myxococcales bacterium
TGGCGCTCGCCGAGGTGGCTGCAGAGGTTGCGGGTGGCGCCTCGACGGCGGTCGCCGTAGCCACCGTCGGCGCGGAGGCTTGCGCTGCCGGTCGGGCGTCGGCTTGTTGCCCGTCAGGCGTGGTGTCGCCACCGCTCGCAATGACCAATCCTGCCGCGATGGCAGCACCGGCAATGACTCCAATCGTGGCGACGATGATCCCAGTCCGGCTCAGAGGCGCTGACGGGAGCTCGCGCGCACCGCTGATGCTGGCCTCGATGGCCGTGACCGAGGAGGCCTCGTCGGGCCCGGCGCCCGCTGCCGACGGCGCTGAGCCGGAGGCGGCATCGCCGGCTGACACGAGACCTTCACCTGACGGCTTGGATGGCGCGAAGGGGCCGCTGATGGACGGCACCGAGCCGGGGGAGGATGGTGAGGAGGGCAAGGTTGATCGGGCCGCCGCGCCAGCGCCCTCCGACACACCGCGTTTGAGCGCCGCCAGTTCCTTCACATCAAGCTTGCTGTGGGCGCCTGAGCGCTCGACGAAGGCGGCGACGGCACGAGCCGTGGCGATTGAGAACCCGTCAGCCTCAGCTGCGATCTCGAGGGCCTCGGCAAAGTCGGCGGCCGTGGCGTAGCGCTCAGCTGGCGAGCTGGCCAGCGCTCGCATGCACACGCGATCCAATGCTTCGGGGGTGGTCGAACGCTCCTCCCGCGGCGAATGCTGCGGGCCCTGGATGATCATCTGCACCATCCGCCCATCGTTGTCAGCGCGAAAGAGCCGCCGGCCCACCAAGGCCTCCCACAACACGACGCCAGCGGAATAGACGTCGCAGCGGCGGTCGATGGTCTCACCCAGGAGTTGCTCGGGAGGCATATATGGGATCTTGCCCTTGACCTGTCCCCCCCGAGTGGACGACAGCCGGGCCTCGGCCTGAGCCACTCCGAAATCGGTGATGCGGGCCACCCCGTCCGCCCCCACCAGGATGTTTGCTGGAGTCACATCGCGATGCACTAAGTTCAGCGGCTCGTCATCGTCGTCGGTCAGCTCATGGGCGGCATGAAGTCCCGCCAGGGTGTCCACCATGACCCGCGTGATGACCCCGGGAGGAAGGGGGTCGGCCTTGCGCGCTGCGGCTTTCTGCAGGCGCCCGAACGACGGACCATCGACCAGCTCCATCACCAGGAAGAGCCCCTCTTCGGCCTCCTGAACGTCGATGGTGGCCACCACGTTCGGATGCCGGATGCGCGCCGCGAGTCGCGCCTCGTCGAGGAACATGTCGACGAACTCGGGATCTGCGGCGATGTGCGGATGCATCACCTTAATCGCCACGAGCCGCTCGAAGCCGCCGACGCCCACGGCGCGACCAAGGTGGACCACCGCCATCCCGCCCGACGCGAGGGTCTTCAGGCTCTCGTAGCGGCCGCCGAGAAATTGCACCAAAGCAGTGTAGCTGTTCGCAGCGGAAATTCGAAGTTGCCCAACGCCAGCCCGGCAGCGCCTGGCCATACTGTGCATCGCTAGGGCCGGTGGGTATACTCGTCAGGTTATGAGATCGTTGCGCCTCAGCCTTCTCTCTTGGGGCACTGCATTGCTCGCCACTGCCGCCCCGGGATGCTTCGACTGGGACGCCTACGAGCCCGGCCCGGTGACGACCTCGACCAGTGGCGAAGGGGGCGTCGGGGGAGAGGGGCTCCATGGGGGCGGCGGCGTCGGAGGCTCGGAAGGCGGATCGGGCGGTGGCTTGCCTGACTGCGATGGCGATGAGTTTCAATGCTTGTCCGACGGAACCGCCCAGGAGTGTGCCGGGGGCACGTGGCAGTCCCTCGGGCCGTGCCCTCTAGGGTGTGACGATGCCGCCCGAGAGTGTCGTGTGCCGAGCAACGTCGATCCCGCCAAGGTGGGCGAGGGCACGGGGGAGGTCGTGGTCCTCGATGACGGCGACGACCGGACCTTCAACACCGACACGGGCGAAATCACTGCCGGGACGGTGGTCCTTCGGCCGGCGGGAGAGGGACTGGACGGGAGCAGCGGCATCGCCTTTTCCTCCCAAGCCCAGGGGGCGAACGAGCCTGGACTCGGGGTGTTCTCGATGAGCTCGCTGGATGTGCAGGCCGGAGCGGTGCTCCGCGGGGAAGGGTCCAACGCGCTCGTGCTCCTGGTCGATGGGAACGCCCAGATCGACGGGCTCGTGACGATCGCGGCGACCGATGTCGCCGCTGGACCCGGTGGATACGCCGGTGGCGCTGCCGACAATGCCGGCGAGGGGCCCTGTGGTGGACTCGCCGGCGCCGGTAGCTACCCGGGGGACAACTGCACCTCTGGTAGCGGCGGCGCAGGCTACGGGGCCCCTGGCGGCTCGGGCGGTGTCGCCACCTGTACCACCCCTGACGATCACGCTGCCGGCGCTGGTGGCCCGGGCACCTGCGGCAACGAGGCGCTCGTTCCCCTCCTCGGCGGTAGCAGCGGCGCTGGCGGCACGGTGGCCGGAGCCAACACTGCTTCGGTGGCCGGGCCTGGAGGATCAGGTGGCGGCGCGCTGCAGATCGCCGCGGCGGGCACGATCACCGTGGGCGCCACGGGACAGATCGACGCTGGCGGCGCCGGGGGTGGCGAGGCGATGGAGGCCGGCGGAGCGGGGGGCGGCGCCGGCGGTGCCGTGCTCCTCGAGGCTCCCACGGTAACCGTATCGGTAGGTGCCGTGCTTGCCGCCAACGGCGGTGGCGGTGGCGGCGGTGACTGCAATTGAACTTCCGCTGCTGGCCAGTCTGGCCAGCCAGGACAGTTGAGCGACACGCCGGCTCTCGGCGGGACCGTGGATGGCAACCAGTCAGCCCCTGGGGGCGACGGTGGGGCCGGCGTCGTACCGGCGGGACAACCAGGGATCGACAACGACAGCGCCGGCGGCGGAGGCGGTGCCGTAGGTCGTGTCCGGATCAACGCCACCACGACGCCGACCGTCGATGGACTGGTGAGCCCAGCCGAGTCCACCGGGGCCTTCAGCTTGGGTTCCGTCCCGATTGCCGGGGGTTGAGGGGATAGGCCGCACCAACGGCCCAGGACGTCGTCTCGTGGGCGGCCCGCTTGTGGCCAGTCCTCTCGGGCGTATCATCAGGCGATGGTCCATCGTCTCGCTCCCATTGCGTCGCTGGCCTGCATGCTCGCCATGATCGGCTGCAGCGGCGCCGACACCCGCCAGGGTTCGGGCGGAGGGGGATACGGCACCGGCGGCGGCGGCGGCGGTGGCGAGACGACGACACCGTGCCCCGACGACGAATACGACATCGGCAACGGCGTGTGCCTGCCCTGCCCACCAGGCACCATGGAGGTTGCCGACGGCTGCCAGCCTGCCGGTGTATTGCCCGACGGCTGCGCCGATGGCTTTGTCCACGATGGTGACGTCGGTTGCGAGCCCACTCTACCTGCCGGCCTCTGCCCCGCGGGCCAGATGGCGGTTCCTGGCGATAGCACCTGCCGCGAGGTCGCTCCTTGCGGCAACGGACCCTGGGGCGACATCGTCACCGACGGCGACACGGTCTATGTCGACGGGAGCTACGCCGGCGGCACGAGCAACGGTAGCGCCGCCGATCCGTGGACCACGATCCAGCAGGGGATCAGTGCCGCGGCCGACGGCGCGGTCATTGCCATCGCCGAAGGCAGCTACGCCGAGGACCCCACGCTCAGCAAACCCGTCACGCTTTGGGGCCGCTGCCCGGCGCTCGTCGAGCTAGTCGGTAGCGGCTCAGGGTGGGCCACGCTGACCCTTTACTCGGGGGCAGCTGGGGGCACCGTGCGCGGACTCGCCATCCGTGGCCCGGCGATGGGCGTCATCGTGTTGGGCGCCAGCGACGTGTCGCTCCAAGAGCTGTGGGTCCACGACAATGATGACCGGGGCGTCAACGTGGAGCACGCCACCAACGGCGCCAGCGTCACCGTGTCGGATTGTCTGATCGAGGACAATCGCGACCACGGCGCCATCGCCACCGGCGCGTCGCTGACGGTCCTACGGACGATGGTGCGTGGGACCCAGCCGTGGAACGGGATCGCAGGTCCCGGCCTCGGGATCCAGGGCGACCCACAGACCGGCGAGCAGTCATCACTGACCGTGAGCGACTCGTTGATCGCCCTCAATCACGACGGTGGCGTAGGGATCTACGGAGGCGTCACGACCATCGACGGGACGGTCATCCGCGACACCCAGCCGGGAGCGAGCGGTGAGTACGGCCGCGGGCTCAGCGTCCAACCGGACCACATCACCGGCCTGGCGGCGACCGTCACGGTGACCCGATCGCTGCTGGCGGACAACCAAGAGGTGGGCATCTACAACGGCGCCTCGGCGCTCACCGTCGAAGATACGGTCATCCGCGACACCGTCCCCAACAGCCAGGGCAAGTTCGGCCGCGGTCTTTCGCTCGAGGCCCATCCCTTCAACGGCGATCCAGCCACCGCCACGGTGACCCGTTCGTTCATCGTGGGCAGCCCGGATACGAACGTGTTCCAGTGGGGCTCACAGGGGGAGTTCGAAGCCTCGGTGCTGCGCGGCTCGCCCCGCGGCTTCACCGCCCAATTGGACAGCGACCTCGGTCATCCGTCGACCCTCGACGTCGACGGGTGCGTCGTCGAGGCGTACACCAGCGCCGGCATCATTCTCTTCGGTGCGACGGCGACGATCACCGGCACCGCCATTATCGGCGGCGATGAAACGTCGGACTACGACCTCCGCGGCGTCAACCTGCAGCGCGCCCTCGCGACCGGCACGCCAGCGTCGGTATCCCTCTTGCGCTCACGGATCGAGCATCATCAGGGCACTGCCATCGCTGTCTTCGATGCCATCGCAGTGGTCGATCAATGCCTGGTGCGCGACACCATCCCTGACATCCACAACACCTACGGCGACGCCTTTGGCGTCACGGCCGACCACGGTCTCGCCGAGCTCAGCGTCAGCAACTCGTCGGTGGACGCCACCAGTCGCGCCGCGGTGTTCAACTTCGGAGGGAAGGTCAGCCTCCAGGCGACCCGCTTCCGATGTCAGGCCATCGATCTCAACGGCGAAGATGGGCCCATCGGTCCATCCGAATTCGTCGACGCCGGCGGCAACCGCTGCGGCTGCCCCACGCCCACCAAGGACTGCGTGCTGATATCCACGGGCCTGACGCCACCCAGCCCGCTGGCACCGCTCGAGAAGTGAGGCACGGATCTCGTGCCGCCCGACCCTTTGCCCTAGGCTAGCGTCACCACCATGGGCCATCCTCTCGTGCTCGGACAGCTGGAAGACTACGTGACCGGCGCCCGCCTCGACGACACCCTCGACGAGCGCCTGCGCCAGCAGCTGGGGCATCTGTTGCTCGACGAGCTGGGCTACCAGCGCACCGACCTCCAGCTGCGGCGCGAGCTGACCGTCGACACCGGCCGCCACGGGGCTACCTGCCGAGTCGACTTCGTCATTTCCGTCGATGATCGGGTGCTCATGGTGATGCGATACGCGCCTGGCGCGCTGGTGGTGCGTGAGCGGCCCACCTTGGCGATTGCGCGGCTGCTCGAGCCCTACGTCGTTCCGCGGGCGGTCGTCACCAACGGTCGGGATGCGCGGGTGCTCGACGGGGCTAGCGGCAAGGTGGTGGGCACGGGGTTGGAGGCCATTCCGAGCCGTGAGCAACTAGCCAGTGCGTGCTCCGCCGCACCATCGCTCGAGCTGACGGAGAATCGGCGCGCGGCAGAGGCGCGGATCCTGGTGGCCTTCGACGCCCTCGACGACGGCTGCAACTGCGGCCCATTACTCGAGCACTAGCGACGACTCGCCATTGCTCGCATGACGGGAACGCGCGAGCGGCGAGCCCGGACTGCCCGTGACGAGGAATAGCCATACGAGAAGGGGCGATCCCTTGCTGTCCTCGGCGCCACAGGGGGCCAGTTGGATCTGTAGGAGGACGCGCTAGAGCGGATCAGGCGGCATCAGCCCTTGGGTCACGAGCTTGCACTGGCTGGTGGCCTGGGGACAACCGCAGTAGTTGTCACCGAGGTTCTCGAGGACGAAGTCGATTTCGTTCCTCGGCTCGCCAACCATGTCGAGCAGCTGGCAGCGCATCGTGACGTCCTGGAGACTCACACTGGCACCGAAGGCGCCGGCGGCGGCGCGGTCGCTGGCATCGATGAGACCGTGACGCAGCGTCATCGTCGTCTGCTGCTCGTGGGCTACGGCCACGAGCCCGTCGCCATAGTGCCCTGCGTTATTGGCGAAGGTGTTGAGCAGAGCGAAGGTGGTCAACTCGGCCGTGGCGTCCACTCCGTAGCAGGCCGCCTCCGATGTGTTGGCCACGAGCACCGATGTGAGCTCCGCAAAGACGGGCAGCCCGCTTTCAGAGTGGTTCTGGATTTGTATGCCCCGACCGCGCCCGCTGGCGGTCATGGTGATGTCCCGAATCTCGATGTCCCTCCCCTGCAGGGTGGAGCCCGCCACGACCAGCCCCGCCTCGGAGGATCGCTCGATCAAAAGTCCTTCGATCACGACGTCCGAGGATGGGAGCCCGTCGGCGGTGCTCTGGATCTGCACGCCCCGACCGGCTTCGCCGAGGCTGTTCACCATGATGTCCCGCACCACCGTATTGCGCACCTGGGCCACCGAACCGCTGATGAGCAGCCCAAACTCGGCGACCTGATCGATCAGCGTCGCCTCGATGGTCGCCTGCGAGGATCCGCCGGGCGGGAGCGGCTCGATGATGATGCCGTAGCCGTGATCGGCACCCAGGCCCCGCACCCACAGCAACTCGGTGTTGAGGGTAGAGCTGTCAATGAGCACGGCGATGTCGTGCTGGCCTTCGACGAGGGTGCTTTCAAGCCCAACTTGGGCGGGCGTCGAATTTCCTGGGGCGTGCATGGCCAGCACGCCCCGCTCCGATCGGGCACCGGCGCGGATGGTTGTACGGTCGACGGACAGCTCGGCGGACCGGGTGGCCACACCGCACTCGGCGTTGTCCGTCACAACGGTTGTGGTGATCGTCAGCGCCCCATCCGGGCCCTGCACCGACAGGCCGCAACCTGGCTCGGGATCGATGGCCTTGGTGTTGCGGATGACGCTGGCCTCGACGCTGCCTTCGTTGCCGGCCCAAACCAGCACGCCGTGTAGATCGTTGTCCTCGACCAGCGATCCCACCAGGCTCAGCCTTGCACCCGTGCCGTTGGAGCTGACCAGGGCGACTAGCCCGGCAGAATTCTTGGACGGCAGTTTTCGCGTGCCCCGGATC
>JAUVCD010000585.1 GCA_030590865.1 Myxococcales bacterium
TCATCATGCGCCAGGGCGACAAGCCCAAGCAGCCGCGCCTCTTGCGGTGGCTGCAAGGGCGCTACCTCGCGCTCTTGAACCGGGCTCTCACCTATCGGCGACTGACGGTGGGACTGGCCGGCGTCGCATTTGCAGCGACCATGGCCTTGATCCCCTTGATCGGGACCGAGTTTCTTCCCCCCTTGGAAGAGGGCGCGATCGCCATCAACGCAGTGCGCTTACCGAACGCTTCGCTGCCCGGTTCGGTAGCGGTTGGAACCTTCATGGAGCAGGAGATCCGGTCCTTTCCTGAGGTCAGGACCGTCGTCACCAAGACCGGAAGGGCCGAGATCTCCGAGGACCCGATGGGGCCCGAGCAGAGTGACGTGCTCATCGCGCTGCACCCCGAATCGGAGTGGACCACCGGGCGCAGTAAGAGCGAGCTGGTCGCGGCGATGGGGGAGAAGCTCGGGAGGATTCCTGGCCTTCGATTTTCGTTCAGCCAGCCGATCGCACTGCGGGTCAACGAGCTCATCAGTGGCGTCAAGAGTGATCTGGCTGTGAAAGTGTTTGGCCAGGATATCGAGATCTTGAAGGGCAACGCTGACCGGATCGCCGCCATCATCGGTGGGATCGACGGGGCGGAGGACGTTCGGGTCGAGCAGGTGACGGGCTTCACCCAGCTCGACATCATCCCCGATCGCCGCGCCATGGCTCGCTACAAGCTGAACATGAACGACCTGAATCAGATCGTCGAGACGGCGCTCGGCGGGAAGGTCGCGACGACGATGATCGACGGTCAAATGCGCTTCGCGGTTCAGGTTCGCTTTCCTGCAGCGCTGCGCGGCGACATCGCTGCAGTTGAGGCGATTCTGATTCCGTCGCCTGGCGGTGTGAGAGTGCCGCTCAGTCACGTGGCGGAGGTCGTGCGAACCGAGGGGCCTGCTCAGATCAGCCGAGAGGGCAACATGCGCCGCGTGGTGGTGGAGGCAAACATTCGCGGCCGTGACCTTGGTGGCTTCGTCGAGGAAACACAGGAGAGACTGGCGGATCTCAGCCGCTCTCTGCCCCCGGGGTACTGGATCAAATATGGCGGCACCTTCGAGAATCAGCAGCGTGCCATGGCGCGGCTTTCGATCGTAGTGCCCCTGTCGGTGCTGCTGATTTTCTTCATGCTCGTTTCTGCGCTGGGCTCGCTCAAGACGGCTGGGTTGGTGCTGGCCAACTTGCCCTTGGCCCTGGTGGGGGGGGTGCTCGCGATGCTGATGTTTGGCATCACCTTGAATGTGCCTTCCACCGTTGGATTCATCGCTCTGTTCGGTGTAGCGGTGCAGAACGGCACCGTCCTGGTGACCTTCATCAACCAGCTGAGGGAAGCGGGCCGTCCGCTTCGGGAGGCGGTGGTGGAAGCCTGCGCGTTGCGCTTTCGTGCCCTGCTGATGACGGCGGCGACCACCGTGCTCGGACTGTTGCCGATGGTCTATGCGGTGGGGCCAGGCGCCGAGGTTCAGCGCCCCCTAGCGGTGGTAGTCATCGGTGGTCTCGTTACGGCGACGTTGCTCACGCTCTTCGTGCTGCCGTCGCTCTATCACTGGCTGCCGCCCCGGATTCTTCCGGCACCGACCGGCGGTGGTGATCGCTAGTCCATCCGCTCCTGGCGTCGGCGCAGGCTCTCGACAGACTTTCTCACGGCGTCTTCGGTACGGCGCCGCACGCCGCCGCGCTGCGCTTCTTCTGGGCTGGGTCGCGGCCACTGGAAGCGCATCGGGGCGCGGGAGTAGTCGGTGCCGAAGGATTGGGCCAGCTCGGTCACCTGCCGTAGCCCCACCCGTAGATCAGATTCGCACAAGCTCGAGAGGGCGTGGACGAACACCGCATAAAGGGTTTCGCCGTAGATGCCGTAGCGTGCGTCTGAGTGAAAGCCGCTGCGCAGCAGGTGAAGGGCCTGCTCAGGTGGGACGTTCTCCACGAGGCTCACCGCGGCCATGACGCGCATGCGGTCCTTGGCCACGTTGACGTAGGCCTGGACCGGCACTCCAAGCGCCTCAACCGTCCATCCTTCCTCGGTCAGCGGCCGAAACGATTCGCCCGCTCCTTTGAGAAAGTCCTCTAGCTCTTGTTTGTTCACTGACGGTCTGGGGATTCTATCGCGAATTGGGACGGGAAGCTTCAGGTCTCGTCACAGTCGAATCGCCCCGGCCCGTTGGCCCCTCGTCTGGGCGACCCTCTGAACGGGGACGATGGCAGGGTTGGCCGACGAACCGACGGGTGCTGACGATGGCTGGCCGGCTGAGCTGGCCGGCAGAGCGTGACCGGAATGGCTCACTCATGCTAGACGAGCCGGCCGTGGCTGCGTGTATGATGCGGGAGCTTCGTGGGATCTATGGTCAAGTACCTCGTGGGCGGGCTGGAGAAACGGCGCTCGATATGGTGAGCCGAGCTGGGGATCGCCCTGGACTGAGAGCGTGTCGAGCCTGTGAGCCCGTCGCCGGCCGGCGTCGCTCAGGTGGTTCGAGGGTCTGGGCAGGGCTTACGCTGTGGGTCCTGTGGGCGGCCCTCAGCTGCGGCTGTGGTTCTGCGATAGCGCCGACCGGTCCGAGCGACTCGGCCGTGCCAACCGGGCTGCGCTCCCAGCGGTGCCAGACAGCCTGTGCTCAGCAGGGACTGTGCTTTGAGGTCGCTGGGCGCTGCGTGGCCCAGGCCGTGGCCGACTGTCGCGCTGCCGCCGAGTGTCGGGCCCAAGGGGCTTGCTCCCTCGGAAACGAGGAGCGCTGTGTGGCCCTCAACCCTGCCGATTGTGAGGCGAGCACTGCCTGCACCGAGGGTGGGGCATGTGATCTCGACATCGATATGGGGGCCTGCGTCGCCACCGCAAGCAGCTGCGGCAAACAGGCAGCTTGTCTCGAGAAGGGCTGGTGCGGGCTGCAGCGGAGGCCCCAGGCCGGCGAGCACCATTGCGTTGCCGCGACTGACGATCACTGCCGCAAGGCCGCAATTTGTCATGCCGAGGGTCTTTGCCACGTCAAGGAAGGTCAGTGCGTCGCTCGCACCGATGCCGACTGCGGCAAGGCGACGATTTGTAAGACTCTCGGGAGATGTGTAGCCATTTGGGACGCCTGCCAACAACCTTGTCGGAAGCAGCCGGATTGTGCCAAGCGGGGTCTCTGCGTCCGAGACGAGGAGGGCGGGGTCTGTTGGGCGACGGCAGCCGTTCATTGCCAGCAATCGAGCGATTGCACCGAGCGCGGCTGGTGCTCCCTCGACCACAATCGTTGCATCGTGGGCAGCAACCTCGACTGTTTCCGCGCTCGTGTTTGTCGCAAGGAGGGGGCCTGTCGTCACTGGGACGGCGAGGCGCCAGGCTGTTATCACCCCAACCAGTTCAAGTGCGATTGCCCCCCCAAAGAAGGGGACGGACCTGCTGAGCCATGCCCACCAGGGACCGGTTGGGGGCCCATGTGTGACCCACGACCTTGACCGGCACGGCGGCGGCGGCACCCGCTGGCTCGGCGCTGGCTCGGCCCATGGCCCAAGCTGGCGGCTCAAGGGGGCGGCTCGTTACTCCAGCACCTGAATGCGTTCTGGCGGCAGCGCGAGCCGCACCGTCTGGCCCTCGGCCAGGGCCATGGCGCGGTAGGGGTGGTCGGGCAGGGTGCCGCGGAGATGGAACTGCCGCTCTGGGTCCCACCCGTCCACCCGCAAATAGAGCTGGTGTTGCAGCCCGGTGAAGAAGACCGAGACGATGGTCGCCTCTAGGAGATTGGCCTTACCGCCGCTTCGCTCACGGCGGACCACTCGGATGTGCTCGGGCCGAATGGCCAAGAGCATCTCGACCCCTGGGCGCTGGTTCGACGACGGTACCGTGAGCTCGGTTGCACCGACCGAGAGCTTGGCGGTGTCGCCGTCCGCTTCGGTGACGATGCCGGTAAAGATGTTCCGCGTGGCGGTCAGCCGCGCCACCAGGCGATTGCGGGGGTGGAACAGCACTTGGTCCCGCGGGCCGGCTTGCAGCACCCGGCCGCCTTCCATGATGGCTAGCTCCTTGCCCATCAGGTAGGCCTCTTCGAGATCATGGGTCACGAAGATGGTAGGGATCGCGAGTTTGGCGGTGATCTCGAGCAGCTCCCACCGCAATCGCTCGCGCCGGGTGGTGTCCAGCGCTGACAGCGGCTCGTCGAGCAGTAAGAGGTCAGGGCCGGGAAGCAAGGCACGCCCCACGGCCACTCGTTGGCGCTCCCCACCAGAGAGCACCCCAGGACGGGCATCGAGCAGATGGTCGATTCTCAGCATGCTGGCCATCTCGGCCACCTGCGGGTCACCTCGTCCCGCCCTCTTCAGTCCGAACCCCAAATTCTGCTCTACCGTCAAGTGAGGGAACAGCGCGTAGTGTTGGAAGACCAGCCCGACCCGGCGCTGCTGAGGGGGGAGATCGATCCCCATCTTGCGATCGAACAGCACCCGATCCTTGACCACGATGCGCCCGGCGTCGGGCTGCGCCAAACCAGCCACCGTCTGGAGCAAGAGGCTTTTGCCTGCCCCAGACGGGCCGAACAGCACCACTGACGACTCGGCGACCTTCAGGTTCACGTCCAGCGAAAATGCCGGAAGCTGCAGCGCCACCTGGAGATCAAGAAGGGACGCGGCCATAGCGCCTCCCAACGTAAAGGGCCAAGGCCAGGATGCAGACGGCCAGCACGGTGTGAGCCGCCACTAGGCCCATGGCCGCCGAGGTGCCTTCGGCCATCCAGGCACGGTAGATGGCCAGCGGCATGGTTTGCTGGTTGCCCGCCATCATCAGGGTGGCCCCAAACTCGCCCAGGGCACGGGCAAAAGTGAGCACCGCGCCAGCCGCCAAGCCGCGCCATGCCAGGGGCAGGGTGATGCGCCAAAACACGATCCAGCGAGAGCGGCCCAAGGTGTAGGCAGCCTTCTCCAAGTCTGGATCGACTTGTTGGATTGCTGCTCGTGCCGACAGCAGCATCAGTGGGAAGCTGACCACCGCAGCTGCGAGCACGGCGCCTGCTGGATGGAAGGTGAACTGGAAGCCAGTGAGCGCGTAGAGCGGCCCGCCGAGCAGCCCGTTACGCCCAAAGAGCAGGACCAAATAGTAGCCTGTCACGCTCGGCGGGAAGACCATCGGCAGGCTCAGGATGATCTCCAGAACGACCAACCAGGCCAGTCGCGTCCTGGCCAGCACAGCTCCCAGTGCCGTGCCGAAGATCACGGCCAGAGCGGTGGCGATGGTGGCCACCTGGAGGGAGAGGACAATCGAGTGGAGCATCAGCCGGCCTGTCCTCAATACTCCGTACCGAGCCGCACCTGTAGTGGGACTCGATGGCTGAGCCTCAGCCAGGGTCGCGGGTCACGGCGCGATAGGAACGCTCGATTCCGCGCCAGCAGGGCTCGAGCCACTGGCGGTGGGCGGAGGGACCACGAAGCCGTGCTCCCTCAGAATGGCCTGACCGGCGGGGCTGGACACAAAGGCGACGAAGCGCTGCGCGTCCCCCTGCCGCTGGCTCGCGGTGACGACGGCGATGGGCAGTCGAATCGCCGTGTGGGTGGTCGCCGGTGCGGTCCACACGACTTTCACGCGATCCTGTTCCCGGGTTGCGTCGGTCTGGTAGACGAAGCCAGCTTCAACTTCGCCGGCCGCGACGTAGGTGAGCACCTGACGGACGTTCTGGCACTGGCGCAGCTTGGCCTGGAGCGGTTCAAACAGGCCCTGATTGATGAGCACCTCGCGGGCGTAGCGCCCGGCGGGCACGTGGGACCAGTCGCCGATGGCGATGTGGGTGACCGCTGCACTGGCCAGCTCTTGGGGAGCGGTCAGCTTGCTCTGCTGCGGCACGATGAGGACCATGCGATTGCCGGCAAAATCCTGGCGCGTGCCCGCGACCACCAGGGTCTTCTTCGCCAGCAGGTTCATGTGGTGCTGAGAGGCGGAGGCGAAAACATCGGCCGGCGCGCCGCCTTCGATTTGGGCTCGCAGCTGTCCGGATGAGGCGGTGGTCAGCTCTAGCTGCACCCCTGGATGGGTCTGCTGGTAGGCGGTCTTCACAGCCGTGAAGGCGTCGATCAGACTCTGAGCTGCCAGCACTCTCAGCGGCCCTTGGGCGCCCTTTTCGCAGCTCGCGAGCCCAAGCAG
>JAUVCD010000777.1 GCA_030590865.1 Myxococcales bacterium
CCCTCTCGAGTCTGCGCGCCGTGGGTGCTCTCATCCCGAGCCAGGTGCGGCTGGTCGATTACGACTATCTCAAGCCCTCGCTCGAGGTCTCGGCCACCGAACCGGTGTCCGATGTGGGCATCGGCGAGCAAGTATTGCACGAGGCGAGGTTCTTCGATCCTGCCGACGCCAAGCGCCTTGCCGGCCTCCGCGCCGAAGAAGGGCGGGCCCGGGAGCAGACCTACCGCGGCCAGGGCACGGTGGTCGGCCTGCGGCCTGGCTACACCTTCAAGCTCGACCGCCACCCGGACGACAGCCTCAACCAGGACTACCTGGTCACCCAGGCCATCCACCAGGGCGTTCAAGACGTCCAATCCGAAGAGATCGCCGAGCTCTTGGGTGTCGAGCCCACCCCTGGCTACCGCGTGGAAATCGAGGTCATCCCCGCCAAGGTGCCATTCCGCTCCAAGAGCACCACCTCTTGGCCGCGCATCCACGGTCTGGAGATCGCCCTGGTCGATGGGGCCGCCGACAGCGACTACGCTCAGCTCGACGATCAGGGCCGTTACCAGGTGCGAATGCACTTTGACGAGAGTGAGCTCGATGATGGCTTTGCCAGCACGCTCCTACGAATGATGCAGCCTCACGCCGGCGCTCCGGAGGGCTTTCACTTCCCGCTGCGCAAGGGCACCGAAGTCGCCGTGGCTTTCGCCGGCGGCGATCCAGACCGCCCGCTCATCGCCGGCGTGCTGCACAACGCCCACAATCCGAGCTCGGTGATCGACGCCAACCACACCCAGAACGTGGTGCAGACCGGCGGCGAGACCCGCATCGAGATCGAGGACGAGAAGGACAAGCAGTACATCTACGTCTTCACCCCGCCCAAGAAGACCTTCATGAACCTGGGCTATCCCTGGAAGCCCACCCACAACATCGTGCTGCGCACCGAAGGGGACAACCTCTTCGACATTGGCACCAACCAGGACATTTTGGTTGGCGGGGTGCTCGACGAAGAGGTCACCGGCGACGTCGACGAGACCTACGAGGACACCCAGACCTCCACCATCGACGGGAAGCAAGACACCGAGGTTGGCGGGGACGTGAAGGAAACCTACCTGGCCAAGCAGAACACGACGGTCAAAGGGGGGCTCACGGACGAGGACTTCAAAGCCGGCCAAATGACCATGGCCATCGGCGCCCGCGAGGAGACCTACGGTGGCGGTCAGACGACCCAGACCTTCGGCGGGACCACCGAGACATGGATCAGCGGCTGGACTCGTACGGTCAAAGGCGTCACCGACGAGCTCTACAACGGCACTCTGACGGAGGTGGCTACCGGGGCGGTGACCGAGACCTATCCGGCCGGCATGGAGGAGAAGTTTGGCGACGTCGTCGGGATCTGGACCTCTCTCACGTGGATCTCCCCCACCATTACGATGAACGCCCCGAATTGGACCACCACCACCCCGCTACGAACCGAGCTGAAGATCCTCGATGACAAGATCGAGCCAGTGATCACCGGATCGGATGGCATGGCCACTGGGTCGACGGGCTTCAAGAAAGAGACGGTGGGCGCCTCGTTCGGAGTGATTGGCGCACAGGTCGGTATCACCGGAGCCAGCTTCAGCGTGTCGGGGCCGACGATGGCGACCGGGCTCGCCTCGGTCGATGTCGCCGGTTTCAAGATTCACGTCACCGGGCTGAGCAAGAAGTGAAGGGGATCAACTGATGGCCGAGCCCTTCCAATTCGATCTGAAGCCTTTGGGCGACGACGTTGTCTTGCTGGCCTTCCGAGGCGAGGACGCTCTTTCCGCACCCTACCGTTACCGCGTGCTCGTGAGTCTCCCCACCGCGGGGGTGCCCACGGCGGCAGCGGTGGTGGGCGTCACCGGGACGCTGACGATCCAGCCCGATCCGGATCTCGAGGCCGAGCAAGTTCATGGTGTCGTCTCCAACCTCCAGGTGCTCGACCCGACGGGCGAGCGCTCCCTCGTCTTGGTGACCCTACAGCCCAGGCTCTGGCAGCTGGGCCTCACCCGTCACAACCGCATCTTCACCGAGACCTCGGTGCCCGACATCATCACCAAGGTGCTCGAGGCGAACGGGTGGTCCGACGGCACCGACTTTGAGCTCGAGCTCGACCACAGCTACGAGGACCAGGCCCACGTCTGCCAATACAAAGAGAGCGATCTGGACTTCATTGCCCGCTGGCTCGAGCACGAGGGGATGTACTATTTCTTCGAGCAGAGTGGCGACACGGACAAGCTGATCATCACCGATCATCGCTCCTTCCACACCGCAGGGCCGACCCAGCCGGTGCGCTACTACCCACTGAGCGACCGATCGGCCGATCCGATTCGAGGCGCCTTCGAGCGCTTCGTGTCGAAGAAGCGCGTGCTGCCCAAGACGGTGCGCACCGTTGACTACGACTACGCCCACCCCAGCCTCGAGCTCAGCGCTGATGAGGACGTTGCCGAAGGATCAGAGGGCGTAATGGTCGATCACGGCGCCCGCTTCTCGGTGCCTGCCGAGGGCAAGCGCTTGGCCAAGCTCAGGAAAGAGGAGCTCCTCGCCGGCGAGCAGACCTTCGAGGGTGAAGGCAACGTCGCGCGGCTGCGTCCCGGCTACCTCTTCGAAGTCAGCAAGCATCCTCGTGACTGCTTCAACAAAGAGTTCCTCTGCACCGCCACCGAGCGGCATGGCAACTTGCGCGGCAAGAGCGCTGGCGTCCGTCGCGCCCTCGGCATCGAGGACGACGAGGTCTACCGAGTCACCTTCAAGTCCATTCTCGGCTCGGTCCAATACCGGCACCAGCGCGCCACCTCACGGCCCCGCATCCACGGGTTCGAGCGGGCCACCATCGATGGCGCTGCCGACAGCGACTACGCCCAGCTCGACGATGACGGGCGCTACCAGGTGCGCTTTGCCTTCGACGAAGAAGACAACGCCGACGCCTCGGCCTCCACGGCGGTGCGTATGATGCAGCCCCACGCCGGCAACCCCGAGGGCTGGCACTTGCCGCTGCGCAAGGGAACGGAGGTCCTCATCGCTTTCGTCGCTGGCGATCCTGATCGCCCGCTCATCGCCGGCGCCGTGCCCAACGCCGAGACGCCAAGCCCGGTCACCTCGGCCAACCACACCCGCAACGTGTTCATCACCGGCGGGGAGAACTGGCTCGAGATCGAAGATCAAGAAGACGCCCAGTGGATCGACTTCCGCACCCCCACCGAGGACACCTATCTGCACCTGGGCAAGCCCGACAAGCCGACTCATTACATTGTGGGCCACACCGACGCAGACTGTCTGTTCGACATCGGCACCGATCAGAAGATCTTGGTCGGCGGCAAGCTCACCGAAGAGGTGAAAAAGAGCGTCACCGAAACCTACAATACCTCCCAGACCTCGAAGATCACCGGCACCCAGACCACCACGGTGACCAACGACGTGATCGAGAAGTACACCGGTGGTCAGAAGACGGAAGTCACCGGTGGCGTCACCGAGATCTACCTGTCCGGTCAGAAGACGACCGTCGCAGGCGGGCGCAGCGAGCTCTACGACAGTCAGCAGGGCTCGACCGTCTTGGCCGGCGCGACCCAGACCATCAATGCCGGCCAGGACCTGACCGTCAATGGCCCATCGGTACAGATGTACACGGGCAGTAAGACCTCGCTGGCCACCGGTGCTACCAAGTATCAGTTCGATGCCACGGTGATGCAGCTGTTCGGCCCGGTCACCGAGATACACGCCAGCACCGATTGGAAGGTCACCGGCGGGGCCACCTTCTTCACGAGCAAGTGGGATCTGTTGCTCTGCAACTCGCGCGAGCAGTCCGCGACCATGAACATCATCAAGGGGATGCTGAGCAACCTGACCGGGGTGGCCCTCGGTGCCCACCTGCTCAAGTACGAAGCCACCGGGTTTGCCCTGGGGATCACTGGTCTCAAGCGGGAGCTCACCGGCCTGACCGCCGAGGCATTCGCCGGGAAGTTCACCGCCACCATTGCCACGGTCGACACCTCGGGCCTCGATGCC
>JAUVCD010000272.1 GCA_030590865.1 Myxococcales bacterium
CAGCGTTCAGTCGCCCTCGCAGCAAACCCGGCGACCGATGGAGGCCCCGAAGCTCCAGCGAGCACGACCTGCGTCTGTCCCGAGATTCGAGTTAAACGAGAATCGAGCCGGTCGAGCCGCGAGAGCCGAGACCGAGACCGAGACCGAGACCGAGACCGCCTGGTCTAGTCTTCGACGAAAGACCGCAACGGTTGAGACCGCGGCTGGTCGTGCAGCTTGCGCAAGGCGGCCACCTGAATCTGCCGAACCCGCTCCCGTGAGAAGGCCAGTTGCTGCCCAACCTCCTCGAGCGTGTGCTCCTGTTTTTCGCCAATCCCATAGCGCATGCGCAGCACCTTTTCCTCCACCGGCGTGAGGGTCCTGAGCAAGTCGCCGATGCGTTCGGCCAGGCGACGATGGCTGACGCCGTCAAAAGGCGAGAGCGCGTCCCGATCGGCGATGAGATCACCCAAGCGCACCGCCTCGCTGTCCCCCACCGGACTCTCGATGGAGATGGCGGTGCGAGCTGCTAGCAACAAGCCGTGAACCCTGTCGACCGGCAGCTTGGCTTGGAAGGCAATCTCTTCAGTGGTTGGCTCCCGATGGATGTTGAGCTGCAACGTGTGGGCAATCCGCCTAATTTCGGAGATCTGCTGAATCGCCGACGACGGAACTCGAATCGTTCGCCCGGACTCGGCCACGGCCCGGGTGATGCCATGCATGATCCACCAAGACGCGTAGGTCGAGAAACGATGGCCGCGCCGGAAGTCGAATTTTTCAGTCGCCCGCATCAATCCCATATTGCCGTCCTGCACCAAGTCGGCCAGCGACACGCCCCGCCCCTGGTACTTGCGAGCCACCCACACGACGAGCCGAAGGTTGGCCGCCACCAGATGCTCCCGGGCACGCTGAGCCTTACGCTCCCCAAGTTGGTAGGCGTCGTGGGCCACCCGTAGCTCGGCAACCGTCTCCTGAGTTGACGGCAACAGGGAGAGGACGGCGTCGTCGTGATCAAAGCCGTCGCGGCGCCGCACCTCAGCCGCGAGCTGGCCAGCGATGAAACCGACCTCCGAATGGGCCAGCCGAAGCGTGGTGACCGCCCGGCACATGGCCGCCTCGCTGCCGCTGAGGGCCATGCGCAGCCGCTGCTGCGTTTGTTCGGAACCGTGGCAGGCAGCGAGCTGCTGCCGTAACGCCTCGTGTTGACCATCGAGAGAAGCAAGCTCATCGGTCTGGCCGAGCAGCTTGGTGCGACAGGCCCCGCCACCACCTTCCCGGTCGCGGCAATCACGAACAATCGTCTGCACGTTCACGTTGCCCTGGCGCACTTTGTCACCAATGGCGATGATGGCGCGACGGGTGAAGGTGCACGCGACGAGAGCGGCCAACGCCTCGTTTTCGCCTTGCTCCATACGCTTGGCAATCTCGACCTCCTCGACCGCGGTGAGCAACGGTTGACGGCCCAGCTGCATCAAATATCGCGACAGGGCGTCTCGCGGTTCGCCCGCCTGTTGCGCCTGCGGCGGCAGCTTCGGCGCCCGCGGCGGCGGGGCGGCTTGACGAGCCGACAGGTCTTGGTTTGGCACAATGTGCTCTGGCGGTATCCGATCCCGGTCCATGCCCTCGCATTGCTTGAGCAGGGCGCGATAGACGTAGCCCCGAGCGCGTGTCGAACGTCCTCCCAGGATGAGCTGGATCCGGTTGTGGTTCGCCGTGAAACCGAGCCTGCGAACCGTGCTAGCCACTCGGATGGCGAGCTGCCGCTTGCTCACGCTGGGATGGTCGGCCAGCCATTGGGCGGCCAGCTGAGCAATGGGCTCGGACCGCACCCACAACAGATCGTCACTTCCGGCTCGACGGGCCGCGAGCTCGGCAAGGACTTGCTCGAGACTTCGTCCAGGCGGCAAGACCGCGCGCACCAGATCTTCCAGGGCACTCAAGACACGGCGCGTGCCGCGGCGTCGCTTGACGTGCAACAAGGCTTGGAGATGTTGGTGATTGGCCTTGAGGCCTCGGGCCGCCAGCTCGTCACGAAGCTGGATGGCCAGCGGCCGGCGGGATGCCGAACGGGTACAGCGCTGCCACACCCGCGCCAGATCGCGAAACTTCGTGGCGCTCACTAGCTCGCGGCCAGCCATTGAGCCTTCGATTCTGTCGGCCAGCGCCGCCGCCACCTGGAGGGCCGAGTCGTAGGATGACACGCCGTGGGGCGCGAGACGGGCCAGCAGCTGGTCCCGTACCCTTCGGTGCACCAACCGACCTTTGCCGGCCAGGTTGATTTGCAGCCGGTTGGGCTCGACATGGAGCCCTTGTGCTTCCAGCTCGGCGCTGATGGACCAGGCGAGGGACCGCTTGCTGCGCGTCGGGTTGAAATGCAGCCACAGACGGGCGAGCGGCACGATGCTCCCTACCCACACGAGGTGGGACTCGCGCTCCTCCGGTGGAACGGCCATCCCGACCTCGCCGAGGGCCTGGTCGATGGCGCCGTCGGTGGCCAAATCGTCATGCTCGTGCAGCAGGCTGCGCATGCATTGCTCGACCACGAGGGGCACCGATGACACCGACCCAGCCAGCTGGCGGCGAATAGTCCGCAAGTGGTAACGGACCCCTTGGGCCTGCAGAAGCTCACCCAGCTGCCGTGCGAGCGACCGACGGCTCAAGCCCGGTGTGCGGTCGACGAGTAGCCTGGCCATGCCGCGAAACAAGGCACCAGGAACTCGCTCGCACGTGCACGCGCTGGGCTGGACACTCACCATCGCAACGTCATCTATTGTTTAAATTGACTCTTTTGTCTAGTTACAGTCTGGCGCCTGGCCCGACACTGTCAACGACAACTTGGCGCGCTAACCTGAGCTGAGGAGGTTTCTGATCACGAGACCGGCCAGTGACGGGCTCTCGGCCAGGCGACGACGCAGGTAGGCCTCAGCATCGTCCCACTGGGCGACGAAGGGCAGGTAGAGCCTCACCGGGTAGCCAGCAGCCACCAACTCGTCCTGCAACCGGCGGCGCGGCACGCCCAGCAACATCTGAAACTCCACTCGCTCACGAGCTCCAGCGGTCGCCTCGACAATCCTCCGGACCTCGCCGATCACCCTCTCGTCGTGGGTAGCGATCTCCACCCCATCGAGCAACTGCAGTGCCCGGGGCAGCAGCCGTAAGAGGTTGTCCTTCCCGTCCTGCTTGCGGCGGTAGCCTAGCGACGGGGAGACGTCGTAGACGCCGAGGCACAGCCGCACACGGCCGGCGACCGATCCGAGGATCTCGAGATCTTGCGCCGTTCGGTGGAGCTTGGTCTGAAGCACCATACCCAGGGAGCTGAAGTCGGGACGCAGGCGCCGGTACAGGGCAATGGTGGCATCAGTCAGGCCGGTATCCTCCATGTCCAAGGTGAGGCCGGTGCCCTGAGCTTGACAGCTCGTCGCCAGGGCGCGCACCTGGCGCTCGCAGAGCGCTTCGTCCAGACGGCAGCCGAACTGACCTGGTTTGATGGACAAGGTGACCCAGGGGCGATCGACCACCTCCGCTGCCGCTTGACGGTAGAGCGTCAGGGCTTGCTCACTCTGTTGCGGTGTTTCGACCTCCTCACCCAGGGCATCGAGGGTCGTGGTGATGCCCCGCTGTTGCCACAGTGAATCAGCCAGCTCGAGGGCGCTGTTCAGCGAGTCACCAGCAATGTAAGGCGAGGCCGCAGCCCGCACTGCCGCAGCCGGTATCCGATTCGTCAACCACTGTCGAATGCCTAACAAGGGTCCGCCATCCTGGAATCAACATAGGCATTCGGCGGCGGCTGCGCATGCCCCTAAGACGGTCCGCTCACGGCGGCCACCACGCCGACGACTGCACCTAGGGTCATCAGCATCCCGGGATTGGAGGTGACGTGGCAGGAGCCGTCGGGACAGGCACCCAGGACCGCATAGGCAAGACCGAGCCCAGCGCCACCGAGAGCGCCAAGACCAATGCGACCCAAGCGCCGTAGCCGTCGCCTCGGCTTCGGCTCCTCGTCGTCCGGCTGTTTCACCAAGAGCCTGTCTGTTCGGTCCATTGGGGTGAGCTCCTAGAGGTTTCTGAACGGTGGGTGAGCCTGGTCGACACAAACGATTGCGGCCTGCCGTAGCATGGAGCACAACTCACGCCTTGCTCGGAGGAAGATTGCATGAGCGACGGGAAATTCAAGAAAGAACTCGGGCAGCTCCCCTACGGCGTCAGCGTGGTCACGGTGGGGTTCGGCAGCACGAGCAACGGTCTGGCGGTGTCGTGGCTGAGCCAGGTGTCCTTCGACCCCCCGATGCTCATGTTCTCCATCGACAAGCTCCATTACAGCACCGAGCTGGTCGAGGACATGCCGAGCTTCGTGGTCAATCTCCTCGGCGATGACCAGACCGAGCTGGCCGGCCACTTCGCCAAGAGGTCCATGGCCGATGAGCAGAAGCTCGACGCCTACGACACCAAAGAGACCGAGGCGGGCCAGATCATCCTCAGCGACGCCCTCGCCTATTACGCCTGTGACGTCGTCGCCACACACGAGGCTGGCAGCCACTGGATCGTGATCGGCCAGGTGACCGAGGCGGCCGTCCTTCGGGACGGCGCGCCACTGACTACAGCTCACGGCCTGCGGTACACCAAGTAGCCTCCTCCGGGCAGCCATCCTCCCTGCTAGCCATCCTCCCTGCTAGTCAGCCGCGCCGTTGCGCGCCAGTAGCGCATCGACCGACCAGTTGCCGGGGCCAAAGCCGAGCAGCGCAATCAGCGCTGCGATGAACGGCACCGGTGCGGCTGCGATGAAGGTGCCTGGATCGGTGATGAAGGCCCCCAACTCGGGCCGATGGGCCGTAACCATAGCCACCGCGAGGATCACCAGCAGCGGAACGGCAATGACCCTGGTGGCCAGTCCAGCCAACAGTAGCAACCCGCCGACCAGCTCGAGGCCGCTGACCAGGCCGGCGTTGAGCTGGGCTGCCGGCAAGCCCAGACCGGCGAAGAAGCCAACCACCTGATCGAAGTTCTGCAGCTTGCCAAGCCCGGCACGGAACAGGCCGTAGCCAAATACCAGCCGCAAGGTGAGGAGTACCGCCGGTTGGGCGGCCGTGGTGAGCCTGCTCACATGGTCCCGAGCCTTGTCGAGCACTCGAATGTCGGTGAGCGGCAGGGTAGCGTCAGTGGTCGTCATGGGTCTCTCCTACGGATGGTTGGGTCGTGTCGGCGCCGCCTGGTGGGGATGCCGCTGTGGTGTCCTCGAGCTCGCTGGCTCCCGGAAGGTCGAGGGCGCAGAAGAAGCCTTCCCCTAACCAATCAGCAAACCAGTCGAACAGGGCCCGCTCGAGCTCCGCTGGCTCTCCAGGCCAGCAATCCTCCGCCTCACCGACCGCCTCGGCGATGGTTCCGCCTCGCGCGAAGGTCGACAGAACGGCATGCATCGGCTCGGAGAGGGTCTGACGCCAGACCACGTTGTCCCGGCGCCAGACTGCGCACCATGACCGTGCCGGCTCGAGCGACGGCAGGTCGGCCTCGTTGGACACGCTCTTGAGAATGTCGCTCACCTCGTACTCGAACGCCATGACCTCAGTCGCTGGCGCCAACCGGAGCCGCGCCTCGACCCACAGCTCCAGGGGGATCTGACCGATAACGGCAGCAGTGAGTGGGTCAGCTGGGTCAGCGTGAAAGGACCGGTGAACCGCCCACTCGAGACGGGCCAGATCGTGCACCAAGGCTCGGTGCGGCAGGTGACTGGCCTCTGACACGAAACGCGGCAGGTCTTTGCCCGCATGGTCCAGGGTAAAGCTGCGAGATGGATAGTGGTCCAGGTAGTCTAGGACCAGCTCACGGAAGTCGTCATCGCCCAGCACTGCACGGATGGCCGGGTAGTCCTCCGCCAGCGAGTCATGCAGCCGCAAGAAGACCATCTCGCGGTAGATGGCCAGGCGCTCGTCAGCCGCGAGAGTAGCTGAGGGAAGCAGCATGTTGCTCGGCAACCGCTCGTCTCGTGCCGGTCCCTCCTCATCGGTGCCGGCGCTCGGCACCGGGGCGCGGGTCGGCAGAATCTGGCGGGCGAACCACTGTTGCAGTCCCGCCAGCCCCGCACCTCCTTCGGGAGATCGATCAGAGCTCGAGAGCATGACGACGCTCCTTGGATGGTGAGGTGGAGACCACCAGATCACGAGCTTTCAACACCTCGGCATGCACCACGTCGAACTCGGGGATGGCGCTGTCCCATTCGACCATCGTGGCGCGACTGCCGACACGCTCGATGACCTGCCGATACAACTGCCAGACCTCTTGCACGACGTGATCGCTGTGCGTGTCGATGATGTGGGTCGTCTTGTGGGTGTGACCGGCCAGGTGGATCTGAACGACTCGGTCGTAGGGCAGATTTGCGAGATAACGCTCGGCATCCCAGCCATGATTGAAACAACTGACGTAGACATTGTTCAGGTCGAGCAAGAGGCCGCAGTCCGCCGCTTCGCTCACTCGGGAGATGAGCTCCCATTCGGGCATGGTGGTCTCGGCAAACTCGACGTAGGTGGACGGGTTCTCGAGCAGCAGGGGACGCTCCAGGAAGTCCTGGACGATCCGAATTCGCTCCACCAGATGCTGCAGCGTCCCTTCGTTGTAGGGCAGCGGCAGCAGATCGTGACTGTTTCGGTAGTTCACACCAGTCCAGCAAATGTGGTCGGAGATCCACCGTGGTCCGACGCGACTGGCGAGATCTTTGAGCTGCCGCAGGTAGTCAAAATCGAGGGGATCGGTGCTACCGATGTTGAGCGACACTCCGTGCATCACGATGGGGTAACGCTCGGCAATTTGGTCGAGGACCTCCATGGGCCGCCCGCCGGTGGCCATGAAGTTCTCCGAGATGATTTCGAACCAGTCCACCTTCGGCCAGTGGCTCAGAATGTGGTCGTAGTGAACCGTGCGCAAACCGAGGCCAAAGCCGAGGTCTGGAAGGTCGAAACGATTCGAAGCAGGGGTGATGCTCATCACGGTCTCAGAAAGTTGGGTCCAAGGCGGGCCTGCCCACAGGCGCCACAGAGTGGCGATTCGCAGACAGGCACGCGCCCATGGAGTGGTTGACGGTAGGGCGTGGGCTCACCAGGTCGGTCAGCCGCAACCGTTCTTGGCGCCGCAGCCGTTCTTGGGCTGTGCGGCGGTCTTGGTCTCGGTCTTGGCGTCGCTCTTGGCACCACAAGAATTGGCGCCAGCCGGCTTCTTCTTCGCCGCAGTCTTGGCACCGCAGGACGCCTTGTCGGTGCCTTCCTTCTTGGCTTCGTCCTTGGAACCGCAGCCGTCCTTGGCACCGCAAGATGCCTTTTCGGTGGCCTCCTTCTTGGTCTCCGCCTTACTTGCCGCCTCCTTGTTGGCAGCCGGCTTGGCACCGCAACCGTTGGCGCCACTGCAGGCGTTCGACGACTTGGCTGCCGGGGTCGAGTCCTTCTGAGCGGACCCTTGTCCGCCGTTGCAGGCAACGAGAGCGCCGCCCGCGAGCAGGCCGGACAGAGCCGCGATGGTGAGCTTGACGGCCTTGGTTCGAGGGGATTTGCTTTCGGTGGTCATGTTGATGGACTCCTTCAGTCGTAGGTCTTGTTTGGCTATCGCGAGGGGCCCTTGGCTCGGGGCAGACTCGCCTTTCGGAATGGACTCGAGCTGCGAACCGCTCGACTGGGTGCTCCCAGCCACACGACCCGTCACTCGAAAGGGCAGTCCACCGGTGCAGTCGATTCGTTACGCGCCGACACCAAGGAGCTGCGAGTTTTTTCATCGACGAGCCCCAAATACCGAGCGGCGGCACCATGCTTGCATCTAGGCTGCGGCCGAGATTGCGATGGGACATTCCCCTTCACCGATCGATCCAGAATCGCCAACCGAGTCACCCAAACAGGGCGGCGACACTGGCAGCTCGGCCGCCGAGGCAGCGCCAGCCAACGCCGAGGACCAGGCGCTGATCCAGAAGCTACGGCAAGGCGACGAGCAGGCCTTCGCCGCGCTGGTGGCGCGTCACCATGGACCGCTGCTACGGCTAGCTCAAGCCTATGTCCCAGATCGGGCCACCGCCGAAGGGGTTGTGCAGGATGCCTGGGTGGGCGTGCTCAAAGGGCTGAACCGATTCGAAGGGCGCTCGTCCCTGAAGACCTGGATCTTCCGCATCGTCGTCAACCGCGCCAAGACACGAGGCGTGCGAGACAAGCGCAGACGAGAGTCGCTCAAGGCCGCTGCGGCCGAAGAGGCCGGCGAGCCCGCCGTCGACCCGGCCCGGTTCAACGCCCAAGGCCGTTGGGCCACCCCGCCAGAGCGCTGGTCGGCTGACACGCCCGAAGAGCTACTGTTGCGAGACGAGACCCGGGCGGTGATCGAGTGCGCCATCGAGGCGCTGCCACCCAACCAGCGAGCGGTCATCACGCTACGAGATGTCCAGGGCCTCGACTCAGACGAGATCTGTAACATTCTCGAGGTCAGCCAGACCAACCAACGGGTGTTGCTGCACCGTGCTCGGTCCCGTGTCCGAGCCGTGCTGGCCCAACACGTCGCTGGAGCCTAGGCGTTCATGCTGACCTGCCAACAGATGACAGAGGTGTGCACCGAATACCTCGAAGGGCGCATGCCCTTCGGGGAGCGGCTGAGCTTCCAGCTGCACCTCGGCATGTGCCGCCATTGCCGACTGTACTTGCGGCAGATGAAGACGACCATCGAGACCTTGGGACGGCTCGATGACCAGCCCATGCCCACCGAGGTCCGAGAGGCGTTGCGCACCCGTTTTCGCGACTGGAAGCGACCGCGCCCACCGGTTGATGTCCCATCCGGTTGAGGCTGCCGGTCCCACGCTGGTCCGGATGTTGCAGCGCAGTGATCCCAATGAAAGGCAGCCCCAAGGAGGAGCCATGTTGCAAGATCTGACCGTTCGCAAAGCCGTAGAGTTTGCCATCACCGTCGAGGAGCTCGGTGAGAAGACCTACCGACGGCTCGCCAAGAAATTCTCGGATGACCAAGAGCTCGTCGAGCTCTTCGAAGGCCTCGCCGCTGACGAGGACGTCCACCGAAAACAGTTCACCAAGCTGCTGGAGACAGCCGAAAAGCTGGACGAAGACAACATGGACTACGAGCGAAAGCAGTACCTGCGCGCCATGTCCATCTCCGAGTTCTTCTCCAAGTCCCATGGACCGTTCAAGGACGCCGCCGAGTTCGAGAGCAGCGCCGACGCGTTGCAGGCTGCCTTCGGCCTGGAGAAAGCGCTGGTTGGCTTCTACACAGCGATGCGTGATGTGCTGGGCCACGACACCGTCTTGGAGGAGATCATCAAGGCGGAGAAGCAGCACACCATCACGGTCATGAAGCTGATGATGAGCGACGGAAAGTACCGCACGCTGCAAGATCAGTGGGCCTAGTACTGGAGAGGCAAGCCACTGCTCGACAGGCGGGGATGAACCCCGCCCCTACACCCCGTTCCCTCTTTGGAGCGGGGTTCGCCTTTGTTTGTCTCCAGCTAGAAACCGAGGGGCGTGAGACATTACGAGACAGAGGTGCCTCGTGAGACACAACTCAATGTCTCACGTTGTGGCAGTTGCGAATCAGAAGGGGCTGAAGCCAGCACCGGACCAGTAGTCGTCTTGCAGCAGCTCCTGCTGACGCAGCAAGGCGTTGTAGTGACCTGACTCCCACTCGGCCAGCTCTTCGAAGAAGGCTTTGACGGAGGGCTCGTCAGCCTCCTTGGCCGCCGCCTGGTAGAACGTCACGGCGCTGAGCTCCTGCTGGATACCAATGGACAGAGCGCTCATTTCCAAGTGTGCGTCCTTGGCCCTGGCCCTCAACGCGTCTGAGAAAATCGGGCTGGGCCCAGCCAAATCCAGCTGTTGGCCCAGCTTGGCGGTCTTGTCAACCTGCCCGGTTTCCTTGAGAGCCTGGTACTGCGCCTTGAGATAGTGCTGGTGCCGCCGCTCCTCGTCAGCCAGCTGGGTGAACACTTCTCTGCCCTTGGGGTCCTGGGTGCTACCAGCCACCATCAGGTAGAATTGCTCGCCGTCACTCTCGGCCTTGATGGCCTGGAACAGGTGCTTTGCGATCGCCTTGGCTTGCTCGGCATTCAGGGTCATTGGGGCACCTCAATCGACGCTCTTCGCATCGGTCACGTCGGTCACGTCGGTCACGCGGTTCACACCGTACCGCAAGCGTCGTGCCACGGCATCTCGCTATCGCCGGCTGAGTGTGAGCCGGGCTATCGAGCTTTCGTTCCACCTCACTGGCCTGTCTCAAGCGGCCTGGTATGCCCCTTGCTCGTAGAATCAGCATGGACCAACCCATCAGACGAGCAAGACGCCTGAATCTGCACCCCCGCGCCAAGCTAGTCCTTCGAGACCACGAGCTGCTGCGCTGTCCCCATGTCCGTTACCAAGCCACCTGGTGCCGACGCATGTGCGTCCCCATCGATGGGCTGGGAACCTGCGGCCGTCTCGCCCCCCACGGCATGAAGGACCGGATCCAACGGGCCATCGCGGCACGGCTAGCTGAAGAACTAGCCGAAGAAGCCGGCTAGCGGCCCTACCCCAGCTCGGTCACACTCGGCGTCATCCATCACGAGGGGCTCAGCTGGCTGGACCAGCTGGCCAGCCCGTGCCGGGAAGGGCCCAGCAGACATGAACAGCGGAAAGCTCGACGTCATCGTCATCGGCAGCGGCCCCGGGGGCGAAGGGGCTGCCATGCAAGCAGCCAAGGCCGGCAAGTCGGTGATCGTGGTCGAGCGCTACAACCAAGTGGGCGGCGGCTGCACCCACTGGGGCACCATTCCCTCCAAGAGCTTGCGCCACGCCATCCAGGAGCTGACCGACTTCAAACAACATCCGCTGTACCGGCAGGCAACGCGCGCCACCCGGGTGACCCTACCTGAGATGCTGCAATCGGCGGCCTCGGTCATCGCCCGACAGGTGGACATGCGCCAGGGGTTCTACGAGCGCAATCGCGTCGAGGTCATTCAAGGTCACGCGCGGTTCGTCGAGGACCATAGCATCGAGATTGAGCTGCCGAGCGGCCGCAGCGACCGACTGGAAGCCGAGCACTTCATCATTGCGACGGGCTCACGGCCCTATCGCCCCAAGGAAGTCGATTTCTCCCACCCCGCCATCTTCGACGCCGACACCATCCTGCGCCTCGATCGAACCCCTCAGTCGCTGTTGATCTACGGAGCTGGGGTGATCGGCTGCGAGTATGCGTCCATGTTCCGCAACCTGGGCATCAAGGTCAGCCTGGTGAACATGCGGGACACCTTGCTCACTCACCTGGACGAAGAGATCGTCGACGCGCTGGCCTATCACTTGCGCGACCAAGGCGTCTTGATTCGCAATCGCGAGGAGTGCGACCAGGTGGTGCCGCTCGACGACCACGCTGTCGAGCTGCAGCTCCGTTCAGGCAAGAAACTGCGCGGCGACGCCCTGTTGTGGGCCATCGGTCGCACCGGCAACACCGACGACATGGGGCTTTCGTCCCTGGGCCTGGAGCCCGACTCGCGGGGCAACTTGTCGGTGAACGAGAGCTATCAAACCGCGGTGCCCCACGTCTACGCGGTGGGCGATGTGGCCGGTCCGCCGGCATTGGCGAGCACGGCCTACGACCAAGGCAGGCTGGCAGGCCAGC
Source organism: Myxococcales bacterium (assembly GCA_030590865.1). Taxonomy (GTDB): domain Bacteria; phylum Myxococcota_A; class Polyangia; order Polyangiales; family Polyangiaceae; genus JAPYTK01. Next base: position 11,593 of record JAUVCD010000272.1, read on the forward strand.
ACCTCGTTCACGGCAAATGCGACCACGCCCTCGGTCAATTCATGCCCACGGGCATCTACACGAG
>JAUVCD010000579.1 GCA_030590865.1 Myxococcales bacterium
GCTGCAGCGGTTGGCTCAGGCCTCTCATCAGGCGGCGGCGGTGGCTCGTCTTTCGCCCCAGACTCGGGCGGACTGGGCGCCACCCCCACCGTGGGGGGCACTGGTGTCTCGACCTGCGCCGGCAGCTCAGAGCCACAAGCAGCGAGCGCCCCGGTGAGCACCAGGAGCCATGGTCGAGCGGCCCGCATCAGCGCCGGATCCCCGACTCGCGCACCTGTTGCTCGAGATCGTGAAAGCGCTGCGCCATGGCCCGCACCATCGCCGCGGTCCAGCCGCCGCCGCCAATGCCTTCGTCGAGCGTCTTCTTGTCGAGCACCAGCACCGTGGTGGGCTCGTCTGCGACGACCGACGCGGCGCGCGGCTCATCGAGCAGCAGCGCCATTTCGCCGAAGGCATCGCCTGCGTGCATCGTCGCTAGGGTCTCCTCGGTGCCGTCCACGGTGCGGTAGGCGCGGCAGGAGCCGCTGACGATCATATAGGCCCTGTCGCCCTGAGCGCCCTCCTCGATGATGACCTGTCCCGCCTCGTAGGTTTCGGTGGGAAGGTGCAAGCCGCCGCGCAGGAAGCTGCGCACCGCTTCTTGTAGCTCGAGCACTGTCGGGTAGCGGTCCTCAGGCCGCGGCTGCACCGCTCGGGTGACGATCTCCTTGAGCGCCATGGGGACGGGGATACTCTTGGTGGCCTCTTCGATGGGCACGACCTGTCCCTTTCGTGCCATCTTCACCATCACGTTGATCTTCTGGATGTCGCCGTAGGGGCAGCGGCCACTGACGATCTCGTAGAGCAGCGCGCCGAGACCGAATACGTCGGTGCGCTCGTCCATCTTGTCGGGATCCCCGGCGGCCTGCTCCGGTGCCATGTACATCGGCGTGCCCACCGGGCCTTTCGCCTCCATCTGTGCGGACTTGCCGGACGCGGGTCGCGTCTTGGTCAGCTTCGCGAGTCCCCAGTCCATCAGGTAGACCTGCCCGTAGTCGCCCACCATGATGTTCTCGGGCTTGAGATCCCGATGGATCACGCCGCGGTGGTGTGCATAGGCGACCGCATCGCACACCTTGAGAAAGATCTCGAGTCCTTGCTCGATGCGCTCTTCCGAGCCCGGCGCTCGCCACGGATCGCGCAACCACGTGTCGAGTGACCCACCTTGCACGAGCTTCATCGTGAAATAGGGCACGCCGCTTTTCGTCACCCCGAGCTCGTGGACCGGCACGATGTTGGGGTGCTCCAGCTGACCGGTCATCTGCGCCTCGGCGATGAAACCCCCAACGTACATTTCGTGCACCGTGTGCGCCAAGTCGAGCCGCTTCAGGGCTACGTGACGCAGCAGATTGCGGTCGAGTGTGGGATGGACGTGGCCCATGGCGCCGCGCCCGAGCTCAGGGCCGATGCGCAGATGGGCCGGCGTAGGAATGCCCTCACGGGCGATCTCCTCCGGGCTGACCGCATGGTCGCCTCCAACGGGTATCGACTCGATCACGTAGACTGGCTTGGCGCTTTCCTCGATCTTGCGCATGTCGCCCATCCCATCCCTCCCGTCTGTGCGCCCTAGACTAGCACCACAGGAGGCGGTGGAAGGTGGATCGGGCGTGTCGTGTAGCGACGAGCGCGGGCTGCCCAGATGTTGCTGGGCACAAATGACGCTAGCGCTCGCACCAGGCAGTGATTCCTGAGCGGTGTGCAGGTAGCATAACCTCGTGGCACGTACGGCACCGATTCCGAACATCCCTGCGATCCCCGGCATGTGCCCGGGCATTGCTGTTCTCGCCGGCGGCGGCGGTAGCGGCGGCGGCTCTGGAAAGGGCGCTGGCTCAGGTGGCGGAGGTGTCGGTGCTGGTGGCGAAGGGGGTGCGGAGGCGACCGAGGCCGACGGACGTTCAGCTGCCGACAGCTCGCGCTATCCCGGGTGCGGTACGGCGTCCCACCCGGTCGACGTGGTGACCGGGCGTGCGTTCACCCACCCCGCCATGGATCTAATTCTGCTGGCGCCGCTCACCTTGAGGTTTGAGCGCAGCTACAGCTCGGCGATGAGGCGGCGCGACGTGGGTCTCGGGTGGGGCTGGGGTCACAGCTTCGGCTGGGAGGTCGAGGTGCGGCGGCGCGTTGTGCGCGTGCGAACGGACAAGGGTCTCGCCGTCGACTTCCCGCCGCTGGCGATTGGCGAGACGAAGGTTGGCAAGTGGGGCTGGGTGTTGCGGCGCGACCGGGACGGCTACGCCGTCGATACCGATGAAGGTCGTTGGTACGTCATGAACGAGGTCTCCGAGGACGGTAAGACGTATCGCCTCAGCTCGATTCAGGATCGCAACGGCAACCGCATCAACCTGTCCTACGAGAAGGGGCGCCTCAGGGAAGTCACCGACATGGTCGGGCGGGTCGTTGATGTGCAGACCAACGAGCAGGGCCGCATCACGAAGATTCGCGTGAAGAACGCCCCGGCGCAGGGCGCATGGGTCGCATTCGGCACCTACCAATACGACGCTCACGGCAACCTGATTGGTGCGACCGATGCGGATGGTCACAGCTCGACCTACGCCTACAACGACGCTCATCAGATGACGCTCGAGCGGGATCGCAGCGGGCTGTGTTTTCACTTCCACTACGACAAACAGGGTCGCTGTATCGAGTCGTGGGGTGACTACGGGGACCAGCTCGACCCTAGCTTGGCGGAAGATCTGCCCACCGTCCTGGCCGATGGCCGGACGCCAGCCAAGGGCATCCACCACTGCGTTTTCCTGTACTACGACGACGGGTTCAGCGAAGTCATCGACTCGACCGAGGTTCGTGGCTTCTACGGTAACGAACACGGGTTGCTCGACAAGCGCATCGACGGCCAAGGCGTTACGACCAGCGAGTACGACGATCAGGGGCGCCTCACGGGGATCACGAACGGGGAGGGGGCCACCTGGCGTTACCGCCGTGACTCGCGGGGGCGGGTGCTCGAGGTCATCGATCCCTACGAGAACTCCAAGACGTTCGAGATTCACAAGACCGGTCTGGTCGCCAAGATGACCGACGAGCTCGACCATGAATTGGTCTTCGAGCGCGACTCGCGAGGCAACGTGGTCCGTCTCGTCGATCCGGCGGGCGGCATGCTGGCGTTCAAGAACGACGAATACGGCCAAGAGGTCGAGGTCGTCGACGAGGCGGGCGGCACCCATCGCATCGAATATGATCAGTACTGCAATCTCATCACCCACCAGCAGCCGAACGGTGCGGTGTGGCGCTACACCTATGATTATCTGAGTCGCCGGTTGACCCGCACCGACCCGCTCGGGAATACCCAGCGGTATCACCACTCGTCCCGGGGCGATCTGTTGTCGATCGTCGATGAGAAGAGCGGTGCCAGCCGGACCTATACCTACGACGGAGAGGGTCACCTCATTCGGGACACGAGTCCTGGTGGTGGTGCGCTCGAGTTCCAGTGGGGCGGCTTCCACAAGTTGTGCACTCGCATCGAACCGGACGGCAGCCGCCTCGAGATGCGCTACGGCCGTGAGGGACAGCTCCTCCTCGTGCGCAACGCCAAGGGCGAAGAGCACCGCATGGAGTACTCGCCCAACATGCGGTTGACCGGCGAGCAGACCTTCGACGGTCGTTCGATTCGCTTGCAGCGCGATTTTTTGGGCCGGCTGTTGGACGCTCGTACCGACGACGGGACTGGGATCGCCTTCAAGTATGGCCTCAACGACGAGCTGCTCGAGCGGATCTACGACGACGACACCTCCGATGCCTTCGAGTACGACGCAGCGGGTCGCTTGATTGGGATGACGAGCGCCCATGCGACGGTGCGCTACGAGCTGAGCCCAATCGGCGCCGTCGTCAAAGAGACCCAGGTCGTCGATGGCAAAGCCCATGAGGTCACGTCCCACTATTCGCCTGGCTTGGGGCGCGTGCGGCGCGAGACATCGCTCGGTCACAGCGAGGAGATCACGCGTAACATCATTGGTGCTCGCACCAAGACCGTCCTCGACGGGCGTTTCGAGATCGACCACGGCAGCGATTTGCTCGGCCGCGAGCTCTACCGCGATCTACCTAGAGGCGGCCGCATCGAGACGACCCTCGACGACGAGGGCAGAGTGCTGTCGCGGCGTGCGAGGGGGCCCACGGCACGGGTGCCCATGGGACCAGGCGAGCCGGACTGGCTCGGGCCGCGGGATGAGGGTGTCACCGCAGAGAAGGTCTTTCTCTATGACGCCGAGGGCGAGATCGTCGAGATGCAGGACGCCCAAAGGGGCGCGACGACCTACGCTTACGATCCGCGAGGTCGGCTGGTGGAGATGGTCGGCCCTCGAGCGGGCAAATTCGTCTTCGGCTACGACGGCGCTGGCAACATCAAGGGCGGTCCCGATCGCGAGTACCAGGACAGCCGTCTCGTTCGCAAAGGTGATGCGACCTATCAATACGATGCCAACGGGCGGCTGACGGAGAAGCAGACTGACGGCGGGACGAGCTGGCGTTACGAATGGAATGCTTCAGGGACGCTCGCCCGGGCGATTTCCAGCGACGGCATCGCCGTCGATTTTGGTTACGACGCCTTCAACCGTCGGGTGTTCAAGAAGGTCTCGCGGAGCGAAGTCGGGGCGCTGTTCAAGCCCCAGTCGCGGACTCGCTTCGTGTGGGACCACCAAAACCTGGTTCACGAGATCCGCGAGTCTGCGCTCGACCAAGGCGATCCGGTCGTCGAGGAGCGCACCTATTGCTTCGAGGACATGAGCTTCGAGCCGACCGCTCAGCGGGTCGGCGACGGCGACTGGCACAGCTATCTCAACCTGGCGTCCGGCGCGCCCGATCGCCTCGTCGCACCGAACGGCGACATCCAATGCGAGCTGCAATGGGGGCCGTGGGGCGCGGCGGAGATCGCCGACGGTAGCAAGAGCGACACCCCGCTGCGGTTGCAGGGCCAGTACGCGGACGAAGAGACGGGGCTCTACTACAATCACAACCGCTACTACGATCCCGAGGCGGGCCTCTTCATCAGCGCTGATCCCGTGGGCCTCGAAGGTGGGCTCCACCCCTATACTTACGGCAACAGCGTTCTGAGCTGGGTTGATCCCGAGGGCCTCAGAAACAAGAACCTGCCCTACCACGCCAACGGCAAGCCCACGCTTCTCGGGCGTCACATGGAGGACCGGGTGGAGCCGACTGCGCTCAATCCGGACTACGTATCCGGTACCGGCCCGTCGGCGTTCCACACGTTTCAGACCGACAGCCGTTTCGTATACGGCGAACCCGGTTCGGAGCGAGCGTTCAAGAAGAACCAGCGGCGCTGGATGCGCGACCAGATCAACAGCGGGCGCGAGATCTACGACATCGGCACGCCGAGCACCTCCAGCACGAGCGAGTACTGTGAGATCGAGCGCAGGGAGCTCGAAGCCGCGGAGTTCACGAAGGTGTGCACCGGTGCCACCCTCAACGTGCAAGGTGTCGACACGCCGCTCTTCAGGTGGGAGCCCCCAGCGGGCTTTGTGCCTGGGAGCTATCGGCCACGCACGGCTGCTGAGTGTCGAGGGAGCCCATGAGCGATCCTGTCTGCCGGTGGTTCGTCGAGCTGTGTCGAGAGCTCTTTCAGCTAGAGGCACGGTACGGCTACACCGCAAGCGAGCCCTCTCGTCGCAACGCCGAATGCACCTGGCGGCTGAAGAAGGGCGATCACGAGATTGTCGTGATGGAGGAGTGCATAGAGACCTTCGGTGTGCCCACCATTCAGTTCCGGCCGGTGAATCGGAAGGAAACCATCGGTCTCCACGAGGCCCTTCCAGCGCTCGATCCCGACCACGATGCGAAGCGACCGAAGGACGTCAGCTACTCGATGACCCGCGAGCAGCTCCGTGCGCTGCTCGAGCACTGGGCCGAGTTCTTTCACGCCCATGCCAAGGAGCTGCTCGAAGACCACCACGAGACCTTCTTGGCCGTGAAGAACTTCCGAAAAACGAAGCCGGACCCCTATCCCTAGCGCTCGCCTGCAGTGGTATCGATCCAGTGATGGCACAGGACTGGAGTCGCCTCGCGCCGCTGACGCGCCTGCCCAAGGGCGCGCTGGCGGTGCTCTACGAGATCGCCCGCCACCTGCTCAGGCGGCCGGTGGTGGGGATCTGCGCCGTGGCTCACACCACGGACGGGCGCATTCTGCTGGTGAGGCGGACCGACACGGGGACCTGGGCGCTACCTGGGGGCACCCTCGAGTGGGGGGAGCAGCTGGCGGCGGCCTTGCCTCGGGAGATCGAAGAGGAGACCGG
>JAUVCD010000550.1 GCA_030590865.1 Myxococcales bacterium
CTCGTGGTGCTGCCCCAAGGCGACCACAACACGATCATGATGGCCAATCAGGCCGCCTATTGGCGGGAGATCGAGGCTTTTCTGGACCGCATCCAGCCCGCTCGATGACCGGCCTGGAGCTCCCATGAAATGACCGCCTCAGCGTGTCATTCTGGAGCAGTTTAGGCCGCGTTGACACTCGAACGTGCCCCGCCTAGACTCCCCGCCCCCGCGCGAGGTAACCCCTGGATCTCGCGCCATAAAACGGCAAAGAGGAGTAGTCATGGCGACCATGAAATGCATCGTCAAAGCTCGTCCCGAAAAGGGTGGGCTAGCCTTCGAAGAGCGCGAAATCCCGAAGCCCGACCAAGGCGAGGTGCTGATCAAGAACAAGGCGACCGCCATCTGCGGCACCGATCTGCACATCTACAACTGGGACGCCTGGTCCCAAGGTCGTGTGAAGCTACCGTGCATCATCGGCCACGAGTTCGCTGGCGAGGTGGTGGAGATTGGCGCGGGGGTCAAGAACATCAAGGTCGGTGACATGGTCTCCGGCGAAGGGCACCTCACCTGCGGCTTCTGCCGCAATTGCCGCATGGGGGACGGCCACGTCTGCGAGAGCTGGAAGGGCATCGGCTATGACGTCGACGGCTGCTTCCGGGAGTACCTGGTGCATCCGGAGATGAACACCTGGGTCAACGACGCGGATCTGGACCCGGCGCTGGGATCCATTCAGGACCCCTTGGGCAACGCGATTCACACGGTCTTCGCCACCGACTGCGTGGCCAACCGGGTGGCGGTCTTCGGCCTCGGCCCGGTCGGCATGCTCGCCGTGGCGGTGCTGAAAGCGATTGGAGCCGCCGAGATCTTCGCAGTCGGCCGCCGCAACCAGTACCGGATCGACATGGCCAAGAAGCTTGGCGCACAACACGCCATCGGCTCGGCAGACACCGACCCGGTCAAATACATCATGGACCATACGGACGGCAAAGGCGTGGACGCCGTACTGGAGATCTCGGGCAACCCCAACGCGGTGCAAGACGGCCTGCACTCGCTGCGCATGGGTGGCCACCTGGTGCTGATCGGCACCTCCAATGAAAAGTCGACCATCGATCTGGCCAAGGACGTGGTCTTCCGTTCCACCCACATCCACGGTGTCACCGGCCGCAAGCTCTGGGACACCTGGTACAAGATGAAGGGGCTGTTGGCCTCCGGCGGCCTCAACGTCGAACCCGTGATTACCCACCAATTCCCATTTGCCGATTACGAGAAGGGCTTCGAGCTCATGCAAAGCGGCAACTGCGGAAAGGTCGTTCTGACTTTCTAAGACCCACCACCCGCCCCAAACGGTCGCGACGTCCCCACACGCGGCCGTTTGGCGGATCAGCTGAGGAGAAGCAACATGTACGGCAAGATCAAGGACATCCTGACCACTGAACTGAAGAGCATCGAGGAGGCCGGTCTCTGGAAGGCTGAGCGGATCATCCTCTCACCCCAGAGCGCATCCATCCGCGTCAAGCAGGGTATGGTCCTCAACTTCTGCGCCAACAACTACCTGGGGCTCGCCAATAACGCCGAGCTCGTCGCAGCAGCCAAAGACACGCTCGACCAATACGCCTTCGGCATGAGCTCGGTCCGTTTCATCTGTGGCACTCTGGATCTGCACAAGCAGCTGGAAGAGAAGGTCACCGAGTTCATGGGCACCGAGGACACGATCCTCTACTCGAGCTGCTTCGACGCCAATGGCGGGCTGTTCGAGACGATCATGACCAAGGAAGACGCGATCATCTCCGACTCGCTCAACCATGCCTCGGTGATCGATGGCATCCGCCTCTGCAAAGCGCAGCGCTACCGTTACGCGAACAACGACATGGCCGATCTGGAGGCCAAGCTGAAGGAGGCCGATGCGGCCGGCGCCCGGGTGAAGATGATCGCCACCGACGGCGTCTTCTCGATGGACGGCATCATTGCCAACCTGGCAGCCATCTGCGACCTGGCAGACAAGTACGATGCCCTGGTGATGGTCGATGACTCCCATGCCACCGGCTTCGTCGGCAAGACCGGCCGCGGCTCCCACGAGCACAACGACGCGATGGGCCGAATAGACATCATCACCTCCACCTTGGGCAAAGCGCTAGGCGGCGCCTCCGGCGGCTTCACCACCGGGCGCAAAGAGATCATCGCCATGCTGCGACAGCGCAGCCGTCCCTATCTGTTCTCCAATACTCTCGCTCCGGTGGTGGCCGGCACCACGCTCAAGGTGCTGGAGATGCTCACCAAGAACAGCGCACTGCGGGACAAGCTGATGGGCAACGCCGCCTATTTCCGCGAGAAGATGGCCGCAGCGGGCTTCACGCTGGCTGGCGCAGACCACGCCATCGTGCCGGTCATGTTCGGCGACGCCAAGCTGGCGGGCGCGATGGCCAACGACATCCTCGAGGACGGCATCTACGTGATCGGCTTCTCCTTCCCGGTCGTGCCCAAGGGTCAGGCGCGCATTCGCGTTCAGCTCTCGGCGGCCCACACCACCGAGCAGATCGACAAGGCCATCGCAGCCTTCATCAAGGCCGGCAAGAAGCACGGCGTGATTTCCTGAGCCGAGCTAGTTTCTGGCCCGAAAGGCGCTCCGGTCTCGCGTGCCCCTGGCGGGGCGAAGGGCGCGCGAGGCCTTCGCTAGCGCCTCCTATTGGCCAACTAGCGTCTTTTCTCGGGGTTTTTCGAAAAACCCCGCCCCATCGCCTTCGGCGACGGGGCCCCACCCCAAAAGCGCTTCGCGGGAAGACAGGGGTTTCGGGCCAAGAACACGAGGGGAGGACTGCATGACCGATGGGCCGACGAGCCAGAACGAGAGAGTCGCCATCGTCACCGGCGCCGCTCGTGGAATCGGTGCCGCCATCGCCGAGCGATTGGTGGGGGCCGGCGCCTCAGTGGTGCTGGCGGACCGAGACGTCGATGGGGCGCGACAGACCGCCGCGACCATGGCCGGACTGGCGGGTCAAGCCTGCGCGGTGGGTGTTGACCTGGCTGATCGCTCATCCATTCTGGGCATGGTGGACCAGGCCCAGCAGGCCTTTGGGCCCGTGAGCATTCTGGTGAACAACGCCGGGATCATGTTTCGGACGAGGTTTGGAGACATCGACCTCGACGAATGGAACGGGACGCTGCAAGTCAATCTCACCGGCCCGTTCCTCTGCACCCAGGCGGTGATGGCCGGGATGAAAGAAGCCGGCTTCGGACGGATCGTCAACATCGCCTCTTCGGCGGGTCGCAGCGTCAGCACCTTGGGGGGTGCCCACTACACGGCGTCCAAGGCAGGCCTATTGGGGTTGACCCGAGCGGTAGCCAAAGAGATGGCCCCCCATGGAGTGACCGTCAACGCCGTCTGCCCGGGACTGATCGACACCCAGATGGCACGGGACACCACCAGCGCCGAGGAGCTGCAAGGCTTCATCGAAGCCTTCCCTGCCCAACGTCTGGGAACCCCCGCGGAGATCGGAAGCCTGGTGGTGTTTCTCTGCTCCACCGAGGCCGGCTACATCACCGGGGCGTCAGTGGACATCAACGGCGGGGACCTGATGATGTAGGCGGCGCTCTCGATCTCGAGCCCGAGCCCGAGATCGAGGCCGCCCTCAACATCGAGGCCGAGCTCCAGGCGGTCGCGTGGCGGCTGCCCGTCCCCATCTGCGCCGAATTCTCGGCAATTGCGCCGAAGAATCGGCACGAATGTCACGCTGTGATAGGCGCCTAATGGGTTCGGCCGCGTCAACTCGCCGAATTGTCGTCTCCGATCCGGCGCCGTTACGGCCCCTCTGCTCGGGATGGTAGGCGTAACTACCTAGAATCAGACCTTCTATCCTCCCATTCCGAGGGCTGCGGTGAGCACTGGCCCGGCGATCTGGTTCGCTTATTGCCAAGAATTGAGGCCGCGCAACTGTGCGCCGTTCGGCAAGCGGGCCTCATCGCTGCGAGCGGACCGAGCACATGCGCCAAGACCGACCATGAAGGATCAGAAACAGGCCTACAAGCGAGCGGCCTTGTGGTGCGGCACCGTCATGCTGGCCGGGCTGGCGAGCCAACACGTCGTGGCCGCTTCGGGGGCGGCCACGGCGACCATCCCGCGCCTGTTGGCCCTCGCGGCCGCAGCGGCCTTTGTCCTAGCCATCGTTGCCTCTCCAAGAAAGCACAAGACCGGCGACTTGCTCGTGTCTGCCCCCTTCGTGGTCACGGTTCTGGGCCTGATCACCCTGGCCACCATCGCCGGGACCCTGGTGTTGCAGCGCCTGCAGCCCGCCAAGTTCACGGCGCTCTACGGCTCGGCCGCAAGCGCGATGCGGGTGCTGTTCCTCGAGGACCTGTTCCACTCCTTGTGGTTTTCCGGACTGGTCTTGTTGACTTGCCTGTCCCTCGGGGTGATCGCCCTGCGGCGTTGGCCGTGGCGGTGGGGCAAGCTTGGCTACGTCTGTGCCCACTTGGGCGTCGTGATCATTGCCGCCGGGGCGCTCTTGGGGCAGCTCGGCGGACACAAAGGGCGCATCGACACCGAGGTGGGCCAGGTCACCAATCGCATGCGGAGCGTTGACTGGCGCACCGGCGAGGCGACGGTGGCCGAGCTCCCCTTCGCGGTGCGCCTCGATGACTTCCGGATCGAGAGCCACGATCCGGTCTTTCGGGTCTACGTCTTCCAACGCACCGGTGAAGGTGACCACAGTGGTGCCTTCAAGCCCGTTCTGGCGCTTGCACCGGATACCCAAAAAGGAAAACGGGTGGCGGTTTCTGAAGGCCACGCCATCCGCATCGACGACTATGCCACCGGCGACGACAAGGCCCAGAAGACGCGCCACGTCGTAGAGATCGGCGGAGTGGCTCACGAGGTCGAGCCCGGTCGGGCCTATCCCAAAGTAGCAGGCAAGCATGTCACGGTTGGCCGATTCTTCCCTCACTTCAGCTACGACATTCAGAACAAGCAGGCCCGCAATGTCTCTGCAGAGCCGATCAATCCGGCCCTCGAAGTGACGGTCCGAGACGGCGATCTGACCGGGGCGGTCCTCTATCAGGGCTGGCTCTTCGCCAAGATGCCGGGCTTCGACATGTCCCACGGCGCCGAGCGATCCGGACCACCGCCCAACTACCGGTTCGACGGCGCTGGCGCCAGCGGGCCCCGAGTGTCGCTGACGATTCTGGCCGGCGAAAAGGAAGTAACCAAGGGCAGCTTGACCCTGCTCAAGGGACAGCACTTCGTGAACTTCGCCGATGGGCGCTACGTCGTTGTCTTCCGCCAAAGAGACACTGAAGCGAAGAACTACTACAGCACCCTGTCGATTCTGAAGGACGGGAAGGTCGCCGAAACGCGCCAGATTTTCGTCAATGAGCCGTTCTCCTTCGGTGGCTACACCTTCTACCAGGCCAACTTCGACCCGAGGAACCTGCGTTACTCAGGCATCGATGTCGTTCGAGATCCCGGCCTTTGGCTCGTGATTTTCGGCCTGGTGACCATGCTCTTCGGCGTATTTCAAATCTTCTACTTCCGCACCTTGGGGCGCCGGAGCAGGGAGGCTCAGACATGCTCCACCTGACCCGCCTCGGCCTGCCCTTCACCATCGCCTTCGGGGCGGTGGTGTTGACCTGCCTGGCTTATGGAGCCTCCATGATTCGCCGCCGCAAGGCGTTAGACGTCTTGGCCTCCGGCCTCTTCGTCCTGTCCTTGGCCGCCCTTAGCTGGATCTTGATCGAGCGCTATATCGAAGCGGGGCGGCCCCCATTCAAGACGATGTACGAGTCGCTGGTGCTCTTCGCGGCTTGCGTCGCCCTCGTCTATACGGTGGTCGAGCGCTTCTACCGCTTGGCCTTGCTCGGCCTATTGGCGAGCATCTTCGTCGTCGCCATCATGGGCTACGCGGCCATTAAGACCGATGTGGACGTCATCGCCTTGCCGGCAGCCTTGCAGAGCGGTTGGTTCGTGCCCCACGTGGTGGTCTACTTCCTGGGCTACGCCGCCCTATTCATGAGCTCAGCGCTAGCCGTAATCTTCCTGTTTCGCCCGGAAGGCACCGTCAAGTTCGCCAACCTGAAGGCCGAACGGGTGGTGCGCTACCACGACTTGATGCACACGGTGACCAAGTTCGGCTTCGCCCTGATCACCATCGGCCTAGTCATCGGCGCCCTCTGGGCCAAGAGCGCCTGGGGCGACTACTGGGTGTGGGATCCCAAGGAAAACTGGTCGCTCATCACTTGGCTCATCTACATCATGTACTTCCACGTCCGGACCTCCCGTCGCTGGCAGGAGAAGCACTCGGCCTGGGTCCTGATGGCCGGTTTCGCGGCGGTGATCTTCACCTATCTCGGAATGAACGCCCTGCCGACCGCCGAACAGTCGGCTCACGTCTATCAATAGCCCCGCCCCAATGACCCACCTGCGCTACCTTTGAGATGGCCAGCCTATCTGCACCAACCAGGGCCACCGCCCCAAGCCCAATGAGCCAAGACGACCCCAGGGCACCCGAGCCCAAAGCCCCGGACCAAGCCAGCTTGGCCGCCACAGCCCAACCTGGGGAGAGCGGCTGTGCCGCTCGATCGGTGGTAGCCGGAAGCCTCGACCTGTTGCGGTTGCGGGGCGCGTCACCGGAAGCCGAGCTGGCTCCCATCGACGTACAGAGGGT
>JAUVCD010000696.1 GCA_030590865.1 Myxococcales bacterium
AACTTCTGCAGCCGGTCGATCTGCAGCAACTTGGTAACCGTGGGCAGCAACAGCTGCACCACATCGGCCAGGCGCTGGAGCGCCACGCCGATCTGCGAGATGACCGCCAAGAACTCAGTCGCGCCTTTGCCGTGGTAGCTCGACGCGTAGGGATCGAAGTTACGCAGCTGGCCGTAGTCGCTGATGCCTTTGAAGAACTTCCGGTAGCTCTTGTAGCTGTTGCCCCACTCGAGCGGCTGCAGCAGGTTCTTGTGCAGGTCGTCGTGATCGGCAACCTCGAAGCCCAGATCCTCTAGCAGCTCGGAGGACTCTCCCAGAAAACCGTCCTTCGGATAGCCATCAACGTACTGGGTGACCTGGGCATCCGGATCCAACATCGCCTGGTCCTTCCACTCCTTGCCGTAGAAGAGCTTCTTGAGCGCGTTGTTGACCTCCTCGACCCGGTAGTGCAGGTCGAGATTGTTGTAGGCCGTCCAGCGAAGCTCATCACCGTCGGCCGGCTCCTTGGAGCAGCCGTGCCCCGCCCCAGCGACGAGCAGGACTTTCCCGGTGGAGGCGATCTTCGCTTGCCCCTTGCAGGCCAGGGTCATCCCGCCACCGGCGAACTGTTCCCAGCCCCCGCTGCTCTGGAGATGGGCATCCGAGCACTGCAGCAAGATCGTCTTGCTGATGTCGATGAACAGGTTCTTGTCCGCCTGGATCGACATCCCGTCGTAGCCGAAGGGCTCCTCGCCGCCCTCGGGCTTGCCCATGTTGAGCCGAGTCTTCGGGCTGGGGACGTAGATGCCGAAGCGGCTATTGTTCGAGGTGTCGAATTCGTCAGCCATGATGAGAGGTCCGGTCAGGGAGTGAGCTTCGAGCCGGCAACCAGTGCCTGATCGAGCTGAGTTCCAATGAGCGTCGCTTTCCAGGTCTCGACGCCATAGAGGTTGGCGCCCCGTAAGTCAGCGCCCGACAGATCGGCGCCTTCGAAATTGGCCTGCATGAGGTTTGCTTTCGAAGCCTGCGCTCCAACGAGACAGGCGCGGCGGAAACGAGCACCGCAGGCGGTGACCCGAGTCAGGGTCGCACGGCCGAGCTGGGCATGAGACAAGACGGCGCGGCTCAGATCGGCTTGCACGAAACGCGCCTCTTCGAGGTTGGCCGCCTCGAAGCTGGCCTCCGAGGCCTTGGCTTCAACGAAGCTGGCCCCAGCAAGCTGCGCAGCGTCCGCCCGCATCCCCACGAGCGATGCGGAGTCGAAGCAAGCGCCCTCAGCGGCGCAGTCATAAAGCTGGGCATCATCGAGAGAAGCGCCGCGGAAGGATGCACCGGTCAGCTTGGCACCCGAGAAATCGGCCTGAGCAGCCGAGGCGCTGTCGAAGCACGCACCATCGAGCTGCGCATCGGTGAGCTTGGCCCTGGACAGGGTGGCGGCGGCAAATCGCGCCCCCAAGCCCTGGACGTCAGCCAGGCTCGCGCCCTCGAGGTTGGCACCTTCGAAATCCGTCGAGGTCAGCACGGCATCCGAGAGGTTCGCGCCGACGAGCCGGGCACCCTCGAAGGTCGCTCCTGATGCCTTGGCGCGGACCAGCACGGCACCGCTGAGATCGGCCTTTGCGAAATGGGCGCCGTCGAGCGTGGCGTCGGTGAACAAGGCGCCGGCAAGGCTGCGGCCGGCAAAGTCCACGTTGGCGAGATCGCAGCCGGCGAAGCTGAGGCCCTCGAGAGAGGCGCCCGCAGCGATCAACGCCAGAGCCTCTTCTCGACTGAGTACGGGCGCTGGTGGCGGGGGCGTTTCCGAAGCGTCGCCCGCTGCCGGGGGGGCAGCTCCATCGCCAGCCTCGGTCGCGGTTGACCCGGCGGAGGGTGGCATTCCGGCGTCGGCGGGAGAGGGCTCATCGCCACCGCCCAACACCTGGGGGCCATGGAGGGCAACCAGGCGGGCCAGGAAGCGGTCTCGGGCAGCGTCGCTGGACATGGGCGCATCGATCGAATCGGCACAGACGAACAGGCGGTCGATCTCTGGCGCGTGCTCGGCGGTGACATCGATGAGCCCACGCCACACCAGCGAGACCTCGAGGGCATCGGCGTCGAAGGCGATGGTGTCGAGGTGGACGGGGATCTCGCGGAGCTTGCCCCCGGCCTCTGGGGTCAGCTGGGCGAAGGCGCGCGCCTGCAAGCCTGCGAGCTTCCCGCTGACGACAGGATGGTCGGGATGGACGCCCGCCAGATCGAAGGCCTCGTCGCCTCGGGGATAGGGGATCTGCTGCTCTGCTGGGGCCGCGTTGCAGTAGCGCCAGTCGAAGTCTTTGGGGAAGTAGGGCCACTGGTCTTTCAGCCAGCTGCTGTCGTAGCTGCCGAGCTTGGCGCTGCGACCTGGCCAGGTCCGGGGCACCGGGGCAAAACATCGAGGAGCTGGCCGATCACCCGGGCTGCGGATGAGCCCCTGCGGGTCCTCCAGGTTGGGCAGCACCGCTCCCTCGATGCCACGCCCAACAGGGTTGGGATCGTAGCCGAGACCGCCGAAGGCGCGCTCCCAGCGGAGCGGGATTCGCTCAAAGCGCTGCGGCTCGGTGGGTGCTCCTTGACGCCAGGTCCGGTCGCCGATGGCGGCTAGAGCGCACCGTAGCTTGCCAAAGACGAGCTGCACGTTGGTGATCCCAGTCTGTCCGGAACCCGGGTAGGCGTGGCCGACCAAGGTGACGTCTGCCTGGGGCTTGAAGGGGGACAGGTCCGAACCGTGGCGCAGGCTCGCCCGGCGGTCGGCGTCGTAGTGAATGTCCCCGAGCGGCAAGTTGGGTTTGCCCGCCGGCTCGACGGCGGCGCCTGGCAGGATGCTGAAGATGCCCCGAATGGCCACCACGAGCGTGTCTTGTGGCGGGCGCAACTGCCAGCCGAAGCTCACCGCAGCAAGCGGCCCATCAGTCACCAGCGGAACGACATCCTTGGGGCGTGGCGGTAACACGAGCATGACGCACTCAGGGCATCACGAGGATTTTTGCCTGGCTCGGCACGGCGAAGAGACCAGCCGGCATGTTGGCGCTGGCGCCGTTGTGAGCCGTCATCGCGCTCAGGTAAACGATCGCTTTTCCCTCGGCCTTCACCTTGGCGCTGCCCAGCTTGAACACCACCTTCTGGGCGGTCGTGCCTGACACGACGCCACCGGCTACGCCGGGCTGGTCACCATCGCTGGCGGGGATCTCGGACATCTCGACGACCGTGTCTTTGTTCTCGAACATCACTTTCGTCGAGGTCTTGGTCGCATTGGCCACCATGCCGGTGTTCGGAAAGGGCGTCGGAATGGGGGGCGCCGGCGGCGCCGGGACCTTGCACACGTCCGGAACGGCCAGACAGTTGCCGCCAGCTTTTGATCCTGCAGGTAACATCAGCCTCTCCTGTCAGCCGAGCAGCACTCGCTTGCCATCGATTCGGGTGTCCTCTTTGGAAGTGACCGACGTGCGCCGCGCCGTCAGCTCGAGGGTGCGGTCGACCAGCGTGCGAACCCGTCTGGCGCGAGTCTCGAGGAGACCTTCCACGCTATGGAACGCGTCGCGAGCGCGATCGACGATCCGCGTGGCGGACAAATCCCAATGCCCGACGGCCCACTGCACGGCGGTCGCTTTCACCGTCATGGACTCGGCCTCGATCGACAAGCGACCACCAGGAGACCGCAACTTGAGATGCTCCGGAGCGGACAGCACGAGCTCGCCGCTGGCCGCATCATAGACTGCCAAGAGCGAGCCCTCGGCGTCGCGCAGGGCGATCTGCTCCTGGTCGACGGTTGCGCTGGCTCCAGCGGCAGTCACCAGCTGCGCACCCCGGGCCGCGTGCACCACACCGACAATGTAGTGCCGACCGGTGTCGCCCTCCTGCACCAAGACGCGATCACCGATGGTCGGCTGGTAGGCAGGCAGAGCTACGTGGGTCGCTACCGGTCCGGAGCCGCGGTCGGCGACCAGTTGCACGAAGAGCTGCTCGCCAGCGACAGCCGCCACCCGCGCCTCGTGCAAGGTGGTTGCAGGATAGTGATCGGCGGCCTTGCTCATAGACATGGTCATTACCTCGTCGACGAAAAATCCTCTGCCTGCTGGCGAGCCGGATCGGTCCCACGAGCTCCCTCCTGGCTGGTGCCGTCGAGCTTGGCACCCCTCAGGTTGGTCCGGTGGAGATTGGCATGATCGAGACGAGCCTCGGTCAGCACCGCCTCGCCAAGATCGGCGTGGGAGAGATCGGCCCAGGACAGGTCCGCTCGGTGCAGCACCGCTTCACGCAGCCTGGCCCGGCCGAGCCGTGCCTGGGTGAGGCAGGCGCCGACGAAGAGGGCCTTGGACGCGACGATGCCACTCATCTCGGCGTCTTGCAGCCCAGCCTCAGTGAGGTCAGCCTGGGTCAGAATAGCTTCGGTCCAATCGGCGCGCTGAGCCGCCAACCGAGGCATGCGTGCCTTGGTCAGGTCGGCGCGCATGAAGCTGGTTTGCAGCGCGTCCACGTCGCTCAGATCGGCGCCGACCAGCTTGGCACCGCCCAGGTTGGAATCAGCAAGCGTCAGACCATGGGCTGACAGGCCCGACAGATCGGCCTCCTGCATCAGGCACTGGCGCAATTCGGTGCGCTCATCCAGCTGGCAGCGCCGCAAATCAGCACCGCTCAGATCGCCCAGCTTGACCCTGGTGCCCCGCAGATCGGCGCCCGAAATGGCTTTCGTCACGACCCGGCAGCTCGTCAAATCGAGCTCTGCCAGCTTCGCTCCGTCTAATGTCACGTCCACCAGTCGGGTATTGGCGAAGGTTGC
>JAUVCD010000858.1 GCA_030590865.1 Myxococcales bacterium
TGAGCAGACTAGACCCATGAGCAGACTAGACCCCATGAGCGGACAGGACCCATGAGCGGACAGGCAAAGCTGGCGCGTTATGCGCCTTTCGCCATCGGTGCGGTGGCGCTGGTGGTGGGACTCGGCTTGGCGTTGTCGCCGACCCTGACCGGGGGAGGAGAGGCGGGGCGAAGTCCACTGCCCCTCGATGGTGGGTTGGACGCAACGGTTGACGGATCACCGGTTCAGGACGGCGCTACAACAGAGCAGGTCGACGAGCCGCTGGCGCGCTACGTTCCTGATCTGACCGGCGAGGATCTCGGCGAGCTGATCGTCGAGAGCAAGACCAGCGCCCATAGCCTGCTCGTGGCCGGTGGCTTGCTGGTTTGGCTCACCACTGACCAGGCGACGATCTACGGGGCACCCCTCGATGGGGGCCCGGGTCGGCGGCTCTTTGCGAGTACCGTCCCCGAGGCCTTTGGAGGCACGCTGGTCCGCGGTGAGCGCGAGCTGTACTGGTCCGTCGAGCGAGCTGACGGCAAAGCGGAGAGCATTCTTGCCATGGCTCAGCGTGACCTGAGCGTCCCGAAGCCGGCGTCCCGACAGATCGCCAAGGAGGGCTCGCCGGACAACCTCCTGGCCATGGGCGACGACCTTTACTGGTCCGACCAGGGGGTCATCATGACGTTGCCTGCCGGCGAGACCGAGCCTCGAGTCGTCGCTGATCGAAAGCAGCTCATCGCCGGCATGGCGGTGGTCGACGGCGGTCTGGCGTGGCTCGAGGTCCCCTATGAGCACGCGGTACAGGGTGGTCATGCCGTGATGAGCTTGGGTTCTGATGGCGATTCGCCTCGCACCTTGGTCCCACCTCAGGGCAAGCGCCGGCGGGAGCTGCTGCTGGGCACCGACCGGTGGCTGGTCTGGGTAGAAGGCCAAGCTGATGGACCCTGGGTCTTGGTGCAAATGAGCGCTGCCGGTGGACCTGTCCGCAGGCTGGCCCAGACCGGCGCGGTCACCGCCTTGTCCACCGACGGTTCCTGGCTCTATTGGGCTGAGCTGCATGGCGAAGGAGAGCAGGTCGTCACCGTGCTTCGCGCCGTCCCTCTCGAAGGCGGCGAGGGTAAGCGTCTGGGACGAGACAGCGGGCCGGTGCCCGCCCTGGCGGTCCACGCGGGCAAGCTCTTCTGGTCGACCGGGCGGGGTCTCAAGCGACTGGCGCTCTGACGACTCAGTATCGGCGGCGTGGCCCGGCGACTCGGAACACGGTGCGCCCTTGTTCGTCTTTCTCGCCAGCGAGCACCTGGAGGGCATCGAGTCGGAGGACCCGCACTCGCCCCGAGGGAACGCGGATCCTGGTGCCCCCACTCTCATCGTCGCCCACGACCTCGCACATGCCGAGCTGCGGATGGTTGAGCAAGTCCCCAGGTTCGACCTCCGGGTTTTCGTCCCGGGCGCCTGGCGAGCTGGGGAGCCGCTTGGGGATTGGCTTGGTGCTGAAGGTCTGGGACAGGGGCTTGGTCGCCGATCGCGCCGCGTGAGCCTCTGTGCTGTTTGCGGATGGCCTAATGGCCGGTGGCACAGCGGGGGGCGTCGAGGCGGCAGCATCCACGCTTCCGGTCGCGCCCCCGAGGTCGGCGGCGACCTTGGCGGGCTGAGCGACTACCGCCTCGACCACCAAGAGCAGGCGGCCGGTCATCGCCGCGACGATGCGTCCGCAGTGGAGCGTCCCATCGACCAACACGGTAGCCCGTAGTCGGGCCACCGCTTGGTTGTTCTCGTGAGCGATACGCCCCGATAGGGATGCCAGCTCGGCGTTCTCCAGCGTGTCGGTCGCGCCGTCTGGCCCGCTGGCCAACTCCACTAGCTCGAGGACGCCAGCGCCGGTGACGTAGCCGTCCCGCCACCCGGCGGCTTGCGCCAAGGCTTCCAGCGCCTCGATCAGGTCCTCCCCTGGCTCGACCCGCACCATGCCGCGGCTGATCGCTTGTTCGTCGACGAGGTGCACGGCCCGCTCCTAGCACGATGAGGCGCAGGAGCGGAATGCCATCTTTGAACTTGGTGCGAAGAGCGGGACTTGAACCCGCACAGCCTTTCGGCCACTGGTACCTGAAACCAGCGCGTCTGCCAATTCCGCCACCTTCGCGTCTTGCGGCTAGAGTGACTAGCGCGCAGTCAGAATCTGGTCAAGTCTGCAGCGCCACTCAGAGCAACAAGGCGCGATGCCAGACTCGCCTCAGCTGGCAGCCGGTGGTATCCACCACGCCTATGATCGACCTCCCCCGAGGCGCCCCAACCCCTGAGATCATCGCTTTTACGTCGATTCGAGCGATCGACCCCGCCCAGCAGCTCGATGGGACGGTCGACATCGTCGTCGAACAAGGCCGTATCACCCGTTTGGGGGCCGGCGCTGCCACCGCGGAGCTCAAGGGTTCGGACAAGGTGCTCGTCCTCGACGGTGCAGGTCTGTGGGCGCTACCCGCTTTCGTTGACTTGCACGTGCACTTTCGAGAGCCTGGGCACGAGTACAAGGAAGACATCGCTTCGGGGCTGGCTGCTGCGGCTGCTGGGGGCTTCGGGCACGTCTGTCCCATGCCCAACACCAAGCCGGTGAACGATACTCGGAGCATCACTGAAGCCATGGTGGCCCGGGCTGAGCGGCTCGGTGGGCCCAAGCTTCACCCGGTGGGCGCCATCACCTGTGGACTGAAAGGCGAAGCGCTGACCGAGATGGCCGATCTTCGGGATGCCGGCGCCGTGGCCGTGTCTGACGATGGCTGTTGCGTGCACGACAGCGCGATGATGCGGCGGGCTCTGGAATATGCGCGAACCTTCGAGCTGCCGGTGATCCAGCACGCAGAAGATCACCGGTGTACCAAGGGGGCACAGATGCATGAGGGCGTGGTGGCCACGCGGCTCGGGCTGCGAGGTTGGCCCCGGGCTGCGGAAGACACCATCGTGGCTCGCGACCTGTTGCTCGTCGAGGCCACGGGGGCGCGTTATCACGTGGCCCACATATCGACTGCCGGTGCCATTCGGCTGGTGCGGGAGGCCAAGGCGCGCGGACTGCCGGTCACCGCTGAGGTCACGCCCCACCACCTGATGCTCACCCATGAGGCCGTCAGCGGCTACGACCCGTTGTTCAAGGTCAATCCACCGCTCCGGGAGCAGGCTGACCTCGACGCCTGCCGCACCGCTCTCATCGACGGCACCATCGACGCCATCGCCACCGATCATGCACCCCACTCGAGCATGGAAAAAGAATGCGAGTTCATGGAGGCCGCTCCTGGGCTCATCGGTCTCGAGCTGGTCGTGCCGGTGCTGCTCGAGCTGGTGCGGACCGACCAGCTACCGCTTCA
>JAUVCD010000712.1 GCA_030590865.1 Myxococcales bacterium
CCAATACCGAGGCCTCGTGGGGACGCACCGGCAACTCGACCCTGGCCTCGACGAGATCGCGCCCCCTTTGGGCCATCGCTGGAGTCGGCATCGGGGTCGTGGCCGTTGGCCTGACCGTCGTGCTCGCTCTGGGCGACTCGACGTCTCCGGCGGCGGACACCCACGAGGGCGGCCCGGCAGACCGCCCAGCAGGCGAAGCGGCAACGGCCTCCGAGGCGAGTCCAGCCGAGGCGAGTCCAGCCGAAGCGTCGCCCTCTGGTGAAGCTGTGGACGCGGCCTCCACTGGCGCAGAGCCGCCTGCAACCGACTCGTCGGCAACGGTCGCGGACGAGGCGGGGGCTGACGCCGGCACCGAGCCGGACGACAAGCCAGCGCGGCCGGTTGCCCGACCTGTCAGCCCCCGACCGACCAAGCTCAAGCCGGTTGAGCCCAAGCCGGACAAGCCCAAACCCGACTCGAGGGACAACGATCCCTTCGGGACCGGCCGCTGGTAAGCCGATCGTGGGTATACTTGGTGACTGTCCCCACCGGGACCGTCACCCCCGTCGTCGCCATGACCAGAGCTCGCCAAGCCGCCAGATTGTCGTGCCAGTGGCTCGCCGCCACTCTGCCCGTGCTGTTCTTCAGCAGCGCGACGCTGGCCCAAGACCTGGAAGCCAGGAACGCTGAGGCGGCCTTCAAAGAAGGCATGGCGCTGATGAAGCAGGGCGACTACGAGCGTGCCTGCCCGCGGCTCGAAGACTCGGTGAGGCTCGACCCAGCCATGGCCGCAACCTACCGGTGGGCCGAGTGCCTGGAACGAATCGGCCAGCTCACCAAGGCGTGGCGCCAGTTCACCGCGGTGGCCCGATTGGCCCACGTGGCCGGCATGACGGAGCGCGAGCAACGGGCGCTCGAGCGAGTAGCGACGCTCGAGCCGCGACTCCCGAGGCTGGTCATCACGGTGCCCGACGAGGTCGCCGCATTGCCCAACCTCAGGATTGTGCACAACGGCAAAGTCGTCCCGCCAGAGGAATGGACCGAACCCATCGCAGTGGACCATGGCAGCCACGAAGTGACGGTCATCGCCCGGGGCAAAGAGCCCTGGAGCACCGAGGTGGTGGTGGGGCTCGAGGGAACGACGACCATCGTCGAGGTCCCCCTCCTCGGAGGCGGCTCGGACACGAGATCGTCCGATGACCCCCCCGGCAATGGGCAGGTCATCGCCGGCGTCGTGGTGGCGAGCGTCGGAGCGATCGCCCTGGGCATCGGAAGCGGATTGGCGATAGCCGCCAAGTCGAGCTACGACGATTCGGAGGACCATTGTCTCGCCAATAGCTGTGATCCCGAGGGGCTCGACATCCGGGATAGCGCCATCGGTCAGGCCGACATCGCCACAGTCATCCTTGCGGTGGGCGGGGCCACGCTGGTGGGCGGCGGCATCCTATGGCTGACCGCGCCAGACGATGAGTCAGCCTCCGAATCGGGGAAGAGTGGCGCCTGGACGGTCGGGCTGGCCCCAATGGGCTTGTCGCTACGGGGGGCGTGGTGATGGGACAGTGGGATAGCCCCGTCACCCTTGGCACCCTGCTCGCGCTCCTCGCTGCCGGTTGCGCCACCGTCTTCGGGATGGACGAGGGCGAACCGCTCACGACCACCGGCACGAGCAGCGGCATGGGCGGCGCGGGGGGCACAACGACGACGACCAACGGCGGCGCCGGAGGCACCACGGACTGCGTGGCCACCGAGTGCCCCGGCGAAGACTATGACTGCCATTACCGGGCCTGCGTCAACGGCCAGTGTTCATTCCTCTTCGCCGCCGCCGGGACGGCCTGTGACGACGATGGCGGCTTCTACTGCACCGGTGCGGGTCACTGCTATGAGTGCCTCACCCACGATCAATGCGCCACCAACGTTTGCCAGAACCACAGCTGCGTGAACGCGAGCTGCGACGACCAGCTGCAGAACAGCGGCGAGAGCGACGTAGACTGCGGCGGCCCCTGCGGCCCTTGCCCAAACGGCAACCTCTGTACCCTCTCCTCGGACTGCGAGAGCGGCGTTTGCGTCAGCGGGACCTGCGTTCCCTGCACCGACCATCAGCAATGTCCGACCGCTGATGACTACTGCGACCTGGGGGCGTCTCACGTCTGCTTGCCCAAGAAGCCCCTCGGCGCAGTCTGCGTGAATCACTACGAGTGTAAGCTGAACAAATGCGTTTGGCAGCCCATCTTCGGCTTCACCTGTATGCCCCTTTGAGGGGACTGAAAGCCACCGCCTGAGCTAGGCTCACCAAGCTGACGACAACAGCCGGGCTACCGTCGCCGGATCGGCCTGGAAGGGGTTGTCAGGAGCCACGCCGTTGGGGACGGTCTCCACAGCCGCGAAGGGCGTCTCACAGAGCAAGTGATTGTAGGCGTAGACCATGAGCGCCTCGAGATTGATGGTGTCCGCCACATTGTAGGCGAGCAGGGTATCGAGCGACTTCTGCCAACCGTGTTTGGCCCACTCGTGCCACAGCACCACCGCGTGGAATCCGTCGAGGCCGGCCAGATCGTGGCGATCCATCCCCAAGGCCTTCTCGCAACCTTTGAGCCCGCCACCCAATCCCAATTGGCGCAGAATGTAGCGAAGGTCGAGGTGCACTTGCTCGAGGCGGATGTCGAAGAACCGCTCGATGAATGGAACGTCGAAGCACTTGCCATTGTAGGTGACGAGCATTTGGTATTGCTCAATCACCTTTGGGAACTCGTTTAGATTCTGATCGTTCACGAAGTGGAGCACCTGCTGGCCGTCGTAAACCGCAATGGTGGTAATGATGTCGCCAGGAGATCCGAGACCGGTGGTCTCGATGTCCAGATAGGCCACGGCGCTGCGGAGGGTGGGAAAGACGCGCCAGTGGTGCTGAGAGGCGAGTCCCTGGACGAAGGGGTGGACCTCACCGCGAGCCAGCTGGGCCTCGGAGGCCGCGATGCCGGCGCGCAGGCGCTCGAGCTTGGCGGGCGGCATCACGCCAACCGGGGCCTTGGGGAGGTCGTCCCAGGTGGAGATCCCGGCCTCCCACAGGCGCGTCTCGGTGTGAGGCCCAACGCCGGGCAGGTGGCAGAAGGTGCGGCGTAGCATGATGGGACATGCTGCCAGGGGGCCACGGTGGTGGCCAGCCCGGTAGCCAGCGTGCACCCCCCACCCTGTGACAGACCGGTGGATGGGCAGCTCTCGTCGTGAGGGACCGCCTGGCCCCCGCCATCGCAGCCGTCGCCCGGATAGACTCAGTGGTTGACGTTGGTGCAGCTGCCAGCGGCTGCACAGTCGCAGGTACAGGGAGTATGGCCCGTATCCTGTGATCCGGTTGACGCGACATGGCGGCACGGACAGGTAGAATCCATGCTTCCCCGAATCAAGCTGCTGCCGCTGCTCGCGAGCGTGGCTGCCTGCTCGACGCCTCCTGCTCAACCCCAGCGGCCTCAGCCGCCTGCCACATCGGTCGCGCCAGCTGTGGAGGCACCTGCAGCACAGGCTCAGCCAGCTGTTTCAACGCGCTTGCTGGTGCCCTGCGGGGCGACGCGCTGTGGCGCCGACGAAGCGTGCTGTTGGGACCCCAACAAGCGCAGCGGCTCATGCGTGGCCAACCAATGTCCCGACAGCGACATGGCGACCGCCACCGGCGACGACGTCGACATCCGTTGCGCAGGAGACTGCGAGGCTGGCAGCTACTGCTCGACCGACCTGGACCTGGCGCGCCTCCCCATGACCTACGCATGTCGAGCCCCCGACAAGACAACGGCGAACGTCATCTGCCGGACGGTTGACGACTGCCCCAACATCGTACTGCAGCCCACGGGTTGTGTGGCCAACGAGGGGCTCCCGCAACCGCTGAAGACCTGCAGCTTCTGACGACGTGCAACGACGGCGCCCCACCCAAGAACCCCTTCGCCTCAGTTCGTCTCCAGGCCTTCGATTCCAATGTCCCGGACACACTCGACCCGGCCGGCGCAGGCCGAGTAATCAGAAGCTACGTAGAGGACGTGGACCCAGCGCACTCGCCCCAGCGCGCCTCCGTCGGTGGTGATGGTCAGCGTTCCGCGGGCGCGGGTGCGAAGACCGCATAGGTCCATGCCCTGCTCTTCGTCCGTCTCGTCGGTGTTGAACTGGTCGGCATAGGCGCCGTCGACGTAGCCGTCGCGCAGCTCCCCTTCGTAGACCACCCCTGGGTCATCGTAGCGATAGGGGAGCTGTGGGTCCGACCCGTCAGGCGTTGCCGCGACCCCGGCGTCGCTGACCCCGGCATCGCTCGCAGGGTGCTGGGTGACGTGGTCCGCCGTCGGGTCGAACCAGGCCTGCATGCGGGTCTCCAACTCGTTGACCCGCAGCAGCTTGGCTATCGGCACCGATGGGTTGGTCAGGTGCCGCTCTTTCCACTCTTTCTTCAGGTCTTTGGCGACCTCGTCGAGGTGGTCTGGATCGGCTAGCAGGTCCTGGGGGTGGCCGAGACACTCGATGGTGTTCGAATCGAGCAGCGTGACGGCATAGGCACGGGAACGAGGGGCGTCGCAGCCTGTCGTCAGCCAGGCGCAGCCGACCAGCGGGACGAGCCAGCAGAGCCTCATGGCGACAGCCTACCACGTTGGCCGCTGCGCCCGGACCCGC
>JAUVCD010000942.1 GCA_030590865.1 Myxococcales bacterium
CCGGTCGGACAGTCTCCGATGCAGGCGCCGAGCCCGTCGCAGAACTGATCCTTGACCACCTTGGCCTTGCCATCCACGAGCTGAAGCGCTCCCTCGGCACAAGCGTCGATACACTGCTCGCAGCCGTCGCAAAGCTCTTCGTCGATCTCGATGACTTTCCTCTTCATCACTGGCCTCCTTGCTGACCCTAAGGATAGGGGGACAAAGCTAGCCACGCCTTGATCGAGATCAAGCCCCGGACGGAAACTCGCAACCCCGAGGTCGACGGCGGCGCGTCGGTGCCACGGGTCGCCGACAAACCGGTGTAATCACAGGCCCTTACTCAACCAAGACCTGCTCGAGCTGGTCGCGATCGACAATGAGGATCTGCCGATCGGTGACCTCGATGGCTCCGGTCTTCTGCAATGCGCTGAGAGCCCGAGAGAAGCTCTCGGCACGCAATCCCAGGTAATTGGCCACGTCCTTCTTGGCGGCCGGCAGATCGACGGCGCTCTTTCCGTGCCCCAACCCGATGAGAAACGAGGCCACCCGCACCACCCCGCTCTGCTGGGAGTGGGCCTCGAGCGAGCGGGTCAGCTCACGCAGCCGGCTGAACAGCTCGGCCATCATGCGCCAGGGCAGCTCGGGCAAACGGGTCGCCGCCCCGAGCAACGCCTTACGCGGAATGGCGACCACCAGACAGTCGGTGGTGCACACGGCCGACGACGGGTAGGCGCCGCCGAGGAAGGTGGGCGCTTCGGCGATCAGGGCCGGTGCGCGTACCAGATGAATGACCTTCTCCTTACCGTCAGGCAGGACGCGATACACCCGGACGCTACCCCTAACCAGGCACACCAAGTGGCTCGCGGGCTCGTCCATTTGGAATAGGCACTCGCCCTTGTCGTAGCTCTTCAGGTAGGACTCCGAGGCGAGCAGCTTCCGATCGTCTTCGGTGAGCTTGGCGAAAGTCGGCAAGGTCGCGAGGTAGCGCGCCGTTACCGCCAAACACGACTGGAGCGTCTTCACCAAGCCACCCTATCGCCTCCTCGAAGCAATGGGAAAGCCTGCCGGCCAGCATTGCGCAGCACCACCGCTTGGCTGACTTGCCGCGCCTGCGACTGCGCTGTACGCCCTAACCATGTTCCTCAGTCGCTGGCCGGTGCGACGAACGATTGCCCTCACGACGCTGGCGATCTGCGGCGTGGCTTGCCAACAAGGCACTGCGCCTAGAGACGTGGACGCCGGACCGCCGCCACCAGAGCCGATCTTGCCGAGCCCGGCGGCAAGCACCGAGACCGCCAGCTTTCCTGAATGGGCCGACCGACTCCCCAAGACGGCCCCGACCGTGAAGCCCGGCTCACGGGTGTGGGCCACGGTCCCGCAGCGGGGCACCGAGATGGCGTCTGTGGGGATCTACACGGTCGAGGGGATCTACGATGGGCAGCTATCGCTGTCCGACAAGATGGGTCAAGGGGTCAGCGGCGTGCCCCCGGCGGTGGTGCACCTGGCCGGCAAGACCGGCAAGCTGGCCGAGGGAGCCATCGTGCTCTGCTACGCCTTCACCCTGCCCGGGGCCTTGGCACGAATCGCCGAGCTCGAGGGCGGCAAAGAAATTCAGGTGCGCTACGACTGGGCGGGCATCACCAAGAAGACCGCCATCTATCATGCCGAGCCGCCCCGCGAAGGCGTAGTTCCGCTCGCCTTCGTAGGCTTCCCCAAGGCGGGCACCACCTCACGAGGGTTGCTGATTGCCCTGTCCGACACCCACGGCTGGGTGCAAACCTCGAGCGGACACATCGAGGTCCACGAGGGGAGCGCCCTCGTGGCGCTACCCCTGCCACAGAGCACGCTCAAAGCCGGCGCTGCCGTCCGGGCCTACGCCTGGGCCACCGGCTACCGTGCAGGGGTGATCACCAAGGAGCTCGAGCCCGGGCTGCGCTACCAGGTGAAGCTCGAAGGCAACATGGCCGAGCGTGACTATTTCTTTTCGTCGCTCATTCCGTCACGCTGAAGACGTGGACAAGCTCGACACCATCCTGGGACAGACGAAGGCAATCCGCCCCCCAGGCAACCTGGGATCGCCACCGGTGAGCGAGCGGGACTGGGAAGAAGCGGTCGGCAGCCGGGTCGCCCGACGAACCCAGCCACTGCGACTCGAGCGAGGGGTGCTCTACGTGAGGGTCGCCAACGCGGCCTGGGCGAACGAGCTTTCGCTGCTGGCTGACGACATCCTCGCCCAGCTCAGCGCGCGGGACCTCGCCGTCGAGACGCTCCGTTTCTCGGTGGGCACTATCAGCCGCTCCCAGGCAACCCGGCACCACGGTCCGCCAAAAAAGGCCCCACCGCCGGATGCTGAGTTGCCCGATCAGCTGAAGGCGCAAATGAACGACATCGCCGACGGGTCGCTGAAGGAAGCTCTCGCCGCCGCAGCCGCCAAAACGCTAGCGCTGCAGAACGACGACGAGTAGCGCCTGACGGCTTCAACCGTGCTGACGTCGGCTGGGCTGCCTTCGGCTGGGCTGACTGCCGTCGTGCTGGCTTCAGTCGGGCTGACCAGTGGACAACAGCCTCAGCACCCGCAACACCACCAGTGGGTGGCTCAACAGACCGTAGACCTTCAGCTCGCCGCTCACTAGCTCGAGCGCGGTGGTACGCCAGGCCGGCGTCCGTGCCCGGGACAGCGAGGGCAGGGGCAGGCGACCGATGGCCGACAGCGGGATGTTGGCCACCGCGACCAGCACCTCGTAGTCGCCACAAAGGGTCACGTCGGGAATCCCCACCATGCCATCATGGATGGTCAAATGGCCGTGGTCGAAGCGCAGCGTAGCG
>JAUVCD010000347.1 GCA_030590865.1 Myxococcales bacterium
ATCGCAGCGCAAGCCGTCCTGGCAGTGCTCGTCCTCGTCACAGCCCAGCGCCGCCAAGGCGTCGAGGCAGGCCTGGGCCTGGTGGCCATCATAGGTCGCGGTGCCTGCATCAATGGCATCCAACAGGGGCTCCATGGACCCATTCGTGAAGCGCCCCTCCGCCTCCGTTGTAGGTGAGAGTCCCACGAAGACAAAGACACCCCTGAGGACGATCCCTAGGTGGCCATCAGCTCTTAACCTTCTTCGAGCTGGTGCTTCTGGAGCGAATTGCGGACTCAGGCCCTAAAGGGCGTCGATGATCGCATTGAGGGTCGGACTCGGACGCATCTGCGCTTCGACCTTCTTTGGGTCCGGCAGGAAGTAGCCACCGAGATCGACGGGCTTGCCCTGGGCGGCCAGCAGCTCTTCGGTGATCTTGGCCTCGTTCTTCCCGAGATCCTCGGCCACCTTGGCGAAACGAGCCTTCATCGCCTCATCCTTGCTCTGGGCAGCCAGCGTCTGGGCCCAATACATGGCCAGGAAGAACGTGCTGCCCCGATTGTCGAGCTCATTCACCTTGCGGGACGGCGACCGGGCATTCTCTAGATACCGGGCGACGGCCGCATCCAACGTCTCAGCGAGAACGGTCGCCTTCTCATTACCAGTATTTTCGGCAATCATCTCGAGCGACGGAACGAGGGCGCAGTACTCGCCCAGCGAATCCCACCTCAAGTGGCCTTCCTTCACCAGCTGCTGAACATGCTTGGGGGCCGATCCGCCTGCGCCGGTCTCGAACAGCCCGCCACCCTTGAGCAGCGGCACAATCGACAGCATCCTGGCACTGGTACCCAGCTCGAGAATCGGGAACAGATCGGTGAGATAGTCACGAAGGACGTGGCCGGTGGCGGCAATCGTATCTTCTCCCTTGCGAATCCGCTTCAAGGAGAAGGTCATCGCCTCCTGGGGCGGCAGAATGCGAATGTCGAGCCCCTTGGTGTCGTGGCTCGGCAGATACTGGTTCACCTTCTTGATGATCTCGGTGTCGTGTCCCCGCTTCTCGTCCAGCCAAAAGATGGCGGGAGTTCCCGCTGCTTTGGCTCGCCGGACGGTCAGACCGACCCAGTCCTGGATCGGAATGTCCTTCACCTGGCACATCCTGAAGATGTCGCCGACCTCTACGGTCTGCTCGAGCAGGGTCGAGCCTGAGTCGTCGACCACCCGGATGGATCCATTGGCCGGCGCCTCGAAGGTCTTGTCGTGAGACCCATATTCTTCGGCCTTCTGGGCCATCAGGCCGACGTTGGCCACGCTCCCCATCGTCGATGGATCAAACTGGCCGAGCTTCTTGGCGTCCTCGAGGATCTCTTTGTAGATGGTCGCATAAGAGCGATCCGGCACCATGGCGATGCAATCCTGAAGCTGGTCGTCGTTGTTCCACATCCGACCGCCGTCGCGCACGACATTGGGCATCGAGGCGTCGACGATGATGTTGTTGGGCACATGTAGATTGGTGATGCCCTTGCGCGAGTCGACCATGGCCAGGGCAGGACGGGTTTCATAAACCGCCGCAATGTCTGCTTCGATCTCGGCCTTCTTGTCCGCCGGAAGGCGGTCGAGCTTCTCGAGGACATCAGCGAGGCCATTGTTGACGTTCGCCCCAATCTCTTTGAGCAAATCGGCGTGCTTGTCGAGAGCGGCCTGGTAGTAGACCGAGACACAGTGGCCGAACATGATGGGATCGGAGATCTTCATCATCGTCGCCTTGAGGTGCAATGACAGCAGGACGCCCTGCTTCTTGGCCTCATCAATCTGGGCCCCATAGAAGCGCCGCAAAGCCGCCACGTTCATTACCGCCGTGTCGACGACCTCGCCCTCGAGGAGTGACACCTTCTCTTTCAGGACCGTCGCCTTGCCGTCACCGGCGACGAATTCGATCTTCACGTCGCAGGCTTTGCCCAGCGTGGTGGACTTCTCGCTTTCGTAGAAGTCCTTTCCATCCATGTGGACCACCGCAGCCTTGGATCCCGACTTGGGCCAGTCCTTCATCATCTTGTGCGGGTTCTTCTGAGCGAACTTCTTTACCGAAGCCGCCGGGCGGCGGTCCGAGTTCCCTTCACGCAGAACCGGATTGACCGCCGATCCGAGGACCGCTGCGAATCGCTCTCTCAGCGCCTTTTCGGCGTCGTTCTTGGGCTCCTCAGGGAAGCTGGGGATGTCGTAGCCAGCAGCCTGCAGCTCTTCGATTGCGCTCTGCAGCTGAGGAATGGACGCGCTGATGTTCGGCAGCTTGATGATGTTGGCCGCCTTGGTCTTCGCCAAATCGCCCAGCTGGACCAGGTAATCAGTGATCTTCTGATCGGCACTGAGCTTCTCGGGGAAGTTCGCAATGATTCTCCCGACCAGAGAGATGTCTTTCAGCTCGATGTCGATGCCCGACCCCTTGGAATAGGCCCGCAGGATGGGCAGAAAGGCGTAGGTCGCCAATGCAGGAGCTTCATCGGTCATCGTCCAGGCGATCTTGGAGTTTGTCATGGTCTCTCCTCAGCTGTTTTGACGTCAAAACGTCAAGGATTCTGCATGGAAGGGGAATCGGGGGCGTCGCTTATACTGTTCAAGAGATGGGGGATCAACTCCCGTCCCCGACCCCTGGCGAGGGGCCTCTCAAACCACCAGCGGCCAGCTTTGGGCCCTAGCGCGGCGCCGCAGTGAGCCCTCCTCCAAGGCCCGGCTCAGGGTGCGCTAGCGGGACCAGTAGGCTTCTTCCAGGCTCGCTTCCCGGTCCGGCAACCCGTGATGCAGTCGCGGCGAATCCTTGACGAGCACCTCGTAGCTGACCCGGTTGGCGTATTTGCAGACCTGGGCGAAGGACGAGTAGGTGAGAAACTCTCGGGCGTGTTTGGCCGAGCCCGGGACGTTGAACCGGTGGTACCGATTGGCCGAAATGTCGTGGAGCAAGGCCGCTAGGGCGCCATCGCCTGCGCCGTTGGTGTTGTTGATTCGGGCAGGCCCACCCATGTAGGGCGCGATGTGAGAGTAGACCCGGATCGGGTCGTCGCAGGCCGCCTTGAGCATGGGTCTGCTGAACTCGAGCCGATTGAATTCTGGAATCGCCCCCGGAAGCAGCGGGTGCTTGGTCTGGCGCTTGACCTTTTGGTCCGTGTAGCCCGCCAGATAGAGGCCACTGGGCCCGGTCGTGCACAGCGCCAGATCGACAATCTCGAGCGCCTGATCACAGGCAAGCAGCGGATCGTCACAGCCGGTGAGCGCCCCGGCTTCCTCTTCGTTCATGGCCAAGACGTTGACGTGGTCGTCGATGAACTCCCGCCAGAACGCCGGACGATCGGCAACCACCCACTTGGTCCCCAGCGTCAGCACCACCGGCACCCCGGCCCGCTTCGCACATTCGATGGCTCGGATCGCCGCCGCCGGCATGGGATCTTGGTCGGCGCAACGCATCAGATAGGACGTCACCAGCAAGGCGGAAGCGCCTTCGAAGACGTGCTCCGGAACGCTTTCCGGTCGCAGCTGGTTCATCTTGCCCTCGCTGATCGCGAAGGTGCGCTCGCCATCGGCGGTGATGAGGGCGAAGCAGCGCCCGATGGGGCCATCGACAGGCTGCAGGTAGTCGAGGTTCATCCGGCTGGAGGTATTACAGAGGTATCGATAGGCGTAGGTGCCGATGCGAATATCCTGGCTCATGACGCCCAACAGAATGGAGGGGTCGTCGGCAAGAACCGAGTAGTTATGCAACGTATTGCCGATGGTGCCCCCGGCGAACTGTTGGGTGATCAACCGCTGCTCACGAAGCTCCTCATAGAGGGCCTCAGCAGCCTCGCCAGCCAGCACCAGCGAGTGCCCCTTGCTGAGGTCGTAGCGACCCACCAAATCCTCCGGGACATGAGCCTCGATATCGACCAAGGTCTGGTCGATCCCCACGACGTGAGTGCGATAGGCAGGTTCTTCCACTCCCGCCAGGCTCAGCTGAGCCGCTCGGTCCGCAACCGGAAAGTAGTGCTTGCTCTTGCGTTGCCCTGGGAAGCGCATGACTCGACCTGCGAGGAGAGCCGAGAAGGGTAGCGTGGCGCCATCACCGAGGCCAGTCCAAGTGCCGGCCGTTGCAGAACAGGTGGCTCATTGCCTAGCATGAGGGTCATGAAGGTCATGACGCTCACCATGCTCATGTTGGGGATTGCGCTGAGTCTGGCGGCCTGCGTCATCGAAGACGATGGCGACAGTGGCTCGGGGGGGACCTCGACGTCTTCGGGGACGAGCTCATCCAGTGGTGTGGGCGGCGTGGGCGGACTGGGGACCGGCGCAGGTGGGGGGCAGCCAGGCGGCATGGGCGGCTCGACGTCCAACATCCAGCCGCCGCTAGGCGAGTCGTCCCACGGAACCGGCGGGCCCGCCCCAGTCAGCGGAGCGCTACAACAAGCGGGCGGCGTGAGCTATCGCTTACTGGTGCCGAGCGCGCCGGCACAACCGACCCCGCTGATGATCGTCTTCAGCGGCACCGAAGGGGGTCAGAACATGATCTCCAACCTGACCCAAGTCGCTGAATACACCGGGACAGACGGCATCATTCGGGCGGTGCTCGACGGCGTCGATTACTACGGCGATGGCGCCGCCGGCGCGACGGTGCTCGACGACCTGCGGGCCCAATACGACATCGACAATGATCGCACCTATCTGCTGGGAGAATCGGCCGGTACCCAGGCCGCGCTGCAGCTCGGTTTCCAGCTGCGGCAAAGCTACTTTGCGGCCTTCTGGGCCAACGACGTGAACGCGACGGCGGTACCGGCACAGTCGGCCAGCCAACTGGGCTTCGCACCCTGGGGACAGGCCGGCCCGGGCGGGGCCTTCGCCCTGGCACAATCCATCGTCGACGGAATGGAGGCGGCCGGATATCAGCTGCCCGTCCCAGCGCCTTACGCTGGCGCCGGTGCCGACTCCCATGGCAGCACCGAGCAGTTCCTCGCGGCGATGCAGTTCTTCCCCGGAAAGGTCCGCAGTGCACGCTAGACATCAGGAGCAAAGGGGGCATTGATGACTTGCCAGCAACGGGCATCACAGAGATCGGCAACGCGTTTTGCCAGTCTGTTCTTCCTCATCACCATCACGCTGGCCCTAGTCGGCTGCAGCGACGAAACCAGCGACCCCAACGACGGCGACGCAGGGGCTGGGGGCACCGGTGCAACCGGGGCCATGGGCGGTGCGGCAGGGGCTGCCGGCGGCGGTTGGCCTGGCGGCGGAGGGCCTGGCGGCGGAGGGCCTGGTGGTGCGGGTCAGGGTGGTGGCGGCGGACAAGAACCGCCGCCGATCATCGGACCGGCCGGACAATTCAACCTGCAAATCAACGTGGACGGCGTGTCGCGCGGCTACGTGCTGAACGTGCCGCAGTCAGCAGTCGACACGATGGCTTCTGGGCCTGTGCCGATACTCTTCGCGCTACACGGTGCCGGTGATAATGCCAGCAACTTCATCGCCGCCACTGGGCTCACGACCACGGCCTCGGACAATGGGTTCGTCCTAGTGGGACCCAATGGGTACAACGCCGGTTGGTTCGTTCAGGAGAACGAAGGGTGGCCTGGGTCAGATGGCCACAGCTCTTCGCTGCAGAATGACACCCAGCTGCTGCTGGACATCATGACCGAGACCGCCCTCTCCTATTACCTCGATCCTCAGCGTCGCTATGCCGTGGGTCACTCGCGGGGCGCTGGGTTCACCGGCCTGCTGGCCACCACCTCGGGCCAAACGACGATTGCATCTGGGCCCTACCAGAGTCCATTTGCAGCTTATGCCATCAACGCCGGCTACGACCCCGCGCAAGGGGCGATCGATCCGGCACTCGCTGTTCCAAAGCGCCCGGTATGGCTCATTCACGGCAGCGCCGATTCGGTCGTCCCGACCTCTTACGGCCAGAGCTTCGCCAACGCCTTGACCGCAGCAGG
The DNA here is from genome assembly GCA_030590865.1 of Myxococcales bacterium. GTDB lineage: Bacteria > Myxococcota_A > Polyangia > Polyangiales > Polyangiaceae > JAPYTK01. The sequence continues at coordinate 5,928 of JAUVCD010000347.1, forward strand.
ATGGGACGCCACCTGGACCTTGGTGTCCGGTGCGTCCCACACCTGGCTGTGGAAATCCGCTTATGGCCAGACGAATCAAGACCTTTGGGCCTTCTTCGCCAGCCACGGACTCTAGGACTGGAGCGGCGAGCGACGCTAGAAGGTCTGGCCGGTGTTGACTGCGCCGCGGGTGTTGACGATCGGCCCGGCCCAGGTGAAGTCGCTGTACTGGCTGCCCGAGCCGGCGAGCTGTAGTGATTCGCCGTTGGCCGAGGGAGGCTCGCTCACTCCGATGTCAATCGACAACATGCCATTGGCCGGACCTGCGGTGGCCGTGAAGGTCCCCTCGTAGCTCAACAGCTGTTCTACGGCGTTGTTGCCATCGACGAGCGCCAGACCGTCGGCGGGACCGTTTTGCAGACCCGAAACGGGGAACCAGAGCGTCCCGTAGCCGTTCTGTTCGTCGGGAATCGTCCCGCTGAGGGCCTCGGTGTCGTAGACGGTGCCTACGTCCCGGTAGAACACAATCGTCCAGCCCGAAACGTTCGTCCCAGCAGGTCCGGCGATCTCGACGCCTTCGTCAACGTCGCCACCGTTGTCGTCATAGTGCAGCTCGTTGATCCAGATGCTGGCTGAGCCGCCGCCGCTGCCACCAGCGCCGCCTGCGCCGCCTGCGCCGCCTGCGCCGCCAACGCCGCCAACGCCGCCAACGCCGCCAACGCCGCCAACGCCGCCAACACCGCCTGCGCCGCCAACACCGCCAACGCCGCCTGCGCCGGCCACGCCGCCACCGCCAGCCACGCCGCCACCGCCAGCCATGCCGCCACCGCCAGCCATGCCGCCACCGCCGGCCATGCCGCCACCGCCGGCCATGCCGCCACCGCCGGCCACGCCGCCACCGGTACCGCTAGTGGTCCCACCGGTGCCGCCCGTGCCAGCAGTACCGCCCGTCCCACCAGTGCCACTGGTCGACGTGGTGCCGCCGCCACCGGTCTCGTCTTCGCCACAGGCAGCCATTCCGGCTACCGCGACCATCCCAAAGCCCAAACCCAGAAGGGACAGGCGCCCCCAATTGCTCGCGTTCATGGCCGCGAAGGCTAGGGCGTCAACCGGCGCGACGCAACGCCAACGCCACCTGATCTCTCCGAGTGGGCGAGTTTGACAGCCGCCAAGCTGGACGAGAGGTCGCCCTTGGATACGGCAAGCGCTACCATGAGTGGTCGTGTCGGAACGTAATCTGTGGCTCCCGCTCGCGCTCGCGCTATGGGGGTGTAGCGTCGAATCCACCCCGGCCCCGCCGACCGAGCCGGCCGATCCAACCTGCCCACCTGGTGCCATCGAGCTCGAGGACGGCAGCTGCCAGGGCGCAGAACAACCGACCGCCAACTGCCCAGCCGGTGAGCTCGAGCTCCCCGATGGCGGCTGCCTTCGGGCCGGCATGCTCGAGAACGGCTGTGAGGCAGGACAGTTCGCTGCCGATGGCTCCTGTGTTCAGCCCGGACTGCCTCCGGACTGGTGTACCGCAGGACCAGACGGCGGCTGCGAACCGCTGGTCCCGAGCTGCGACGTGGGTGAGATTGCCTTGCCTGGTGACCCCAACTGTCGACCGCTCACCGACTGTGGAACCGGAACCTGGGGCAGTATCCCGGTGGAGCCCGACACCATCTACGTCGACGCCTCCTATCAGCCGAACGACAGCGACGGCAGCGCGGCACACCCCTTTGTCGACATTCAGGCTGCGGTCGACGCGGCGCTGGACGATGAGATCATCGCCATCGCTGCAGGCACCTACACCCAGGACGTTCAGATCTTCATCAAGGAGGTGCGGCTGTGGGGTCGCTGCCCCCAAATGGTGCACCTGGTCGGTCAAACGGTGTCGCCCACGATCGTGATCGTGAGCTTCCGCGCCGAGTTGCGCAGCATGAGCGTGACCGGCCCCGGTTCGGCCGTCGCCATCACAGGCAACTCCAAAGGAGTGCTGCTCGACACCATGCATTTGCACGACACCGGTTACGGCGCACTTCAGGTTGCCGGCCACGTCAACGACGCAATGGTGCGAAACACCCTCATCGAGGGAAGCATGGAATATGGGGTATTTGCGCTCGGTTCGATCGTGGACATCGAGGACACGGTCATTCGTGACATCGTCCCAGACAGCAACGGCCAATTTGGCGATGGGATCATCTTGCAGCCCGTCTCTGAAGACTCGGTGCAATACGGTGTCCCCTCCACCTTGTCGCTCCGCAACTCGCTGATCGAGCGCACCCATCAATCAGGCATCGCCGCCATCAGCTCTGACGCCGTGGTGGACCGCAGCGTGGTGCGCGACGTCGCCCCTGGCAGCTACGAACCCGACTCAGGCGACTGTGTCCTGGCACTACCCTATTTCGTCGAACGTGCTCCCAGCGTGACGCTCCGAGAGTCAGTATTCGAGCGCTGTTACGGCCAAGGAGTGTACCTGGCCGAGGGAGCGCTCGACATGAATGGTGTGGTGGTGCGCGACATTGCCCCCTACGCCACCGACCAGAACTTCGGGCGCGGTGTCACTGTTATGGGCAACGACGCAGCTCCAGCATCTCTGCGAATGAGACAGTCGCTGGTCAGCAATACCCGCGATTCAGGCGTCGCGCTCTTTGGCGTGACGGCCCATCTCGAAGGCGTGCGCATCGTGGGTGCGGATGCCGACGGCCTCGGCCGCTACGGTTTCGGAATCGGAGCCGTGTCCAACGGGACCACCAGCCTGCTCACCGTGAGGAGCTCGCAGGTGGAGGCCACTCGGCACGCCGGCGTGATGACCTTCGACACCGAGGTCGAGCTGCTCGCGACCAGCATCCTCCAATCGGCAACCCTGGACGACGGCTCCTGGGGCGATGGCGTGTCCATCTTGCGGTCCAGCTCTGACAGCACCGCCAAGCTCGCTGGCCTGGTCATCGCGAGTGCCGAGCGCGCCGGCATCAGCGCCATTGACGCGCCCATCGCGCTTCGCACCACGCGATTGGACTGCAACACGCTCCACCTCAACGCCGAGACCCCCAACGGAGGCAACGCGGGCTACATCAACTCGGGTGGCAACAGCTGCGGCTGTGGCGACGCCGCCGAAGCGTGCAAAGTGCTGTCCTCGGAGCTGGCTGCACCAGCGCCGCCAGCGTCAGGTGAAAAGGACGGCTATGGGCTCTGACCGGCGACAGCTTTGGCTGTGGGTTGGGCTCATCAGCGCCGCCTGGCCAGTGGGGTGCGACGAAAGCGAGGACAGCACCACTGGCACCGGCGGCTCGGGTGCCGGCACGACCAGCTCGACCACCACCAGCTCTGCGACAGGTGGCGCAGCCGGTGGCCCAGCTCTAACGCTCGAGATCCCTTGGCCAAGCACCGATCTCACCGGTGACGACAATGCCGATCTGCTGGTCGCCAACGAGGCCGGCACGCTCTTGGTCTTCGCTGGTGGAACCGACTTCGCCCCGAGCGGCCCGACCGACGCGACCAGCCGCGTGTTGGCTGGCACGGGCTGTGTCTTCTCCAAGCCGTGGCTGATTGTGGACGTGAACGACGATGGCTCGAGTGACCTGCTCGCAGGAGTGAGCTGTGGCGACGAGCGATCCGTCGCCGTCGTGGCAGGCCCACTTTCGCCAGGTGATCACCAGCTCGACACCTTTCCCACCCGGCTGGCGCTGGAGCTCGACGGAGCGCTGCCGAGCTCTTTGGCCCTCACCGATATGGATGGGGATCTAAAAGTGGATCTGGTGGCGAGCTATCCCGACGCCACCCACAATGGCGTCGCCACGGGGGTCGTCAGCGTCTTCAGCGACTTGGCCGCCCTGATCGCCGACGGCAGCGGGGTGCCCTACGCGACCATCGCAGGCGAAGCGGAGGGAGATCTCTTCGGCACCATCGACGGGCTGAGCGCCGACGTGGATGGTGACGGCGTCCACGAT
>JAUVCD010000093.1 GCA_030590865.1 Myxococcales bacterium
GGTCGCCGGCGCCACGCCCTTCGACGCCGGGCCGACGGGGTCAGTCAATCCCCAAGTCAGCGACGGTTACGCACCGGTTGCCGGCCCGGTGAGCCATGAAAGCTACGGCGCCCCGGTCGGCTACCCTGGAGCGGGCTACCACGTGCCCGGCGCCTCGCCCCTCCAACCGGCGGGCCGGAGCAGCGCGGCCCTCTACGTGCTGGTGGGCGTGCTCGCCACCATCGTGGTGCTCGGCGCCGTCGGCGGAGGCCTGTGGCTCGCCTACCAGAACGTGGAGGCCGCAGAAGCCGACGACGATGACGACAGCGACAACGATGACGACGATGACGACGACGATGACGACAACGATGACCGGACCGGAGACCAGGATGAACGGAACGGGGACGACCGCAGGCTGGGTCTTCGTCCCCGGGAGACGCCACCCTCCGTTCCAGACAAGCTGGTGGGCCCTGGCGATCCGCCACGGCTAGTGCCACCGCCTCCCCCACCGCCGAAACCGGCCGCCCCCAGCTATCAGGCTGGCCAGAGGGTACAGGTGTTCTGGGGGAAGAAGTGGTGGCCGGCCACGGTCCTCAGGCCCACCGGCAAGGGCTACTACCTCATTCACTACGACGGCTACGCCAGCAGCTGGGACGAGGTCGTCGGCCCCTCACGAATTCGCGGCGGCTAGCCCTGGCAGGGGCGAGTTGCCGCAGCACCGAGGCGTAAACGCGCTACGATCGGCGCGATGTCCGCTCAACAGCCAGACGGCCCACCACCGCCGGCCGATAGCCGAGTCACTCAGCTGGCCGTTGCGTGGGACCAGCGAGGCGTGGACATCGACGCGCTACAGTTCGTGAGCGGTACAGCGGTGGCCCGCACCCTGGAGCGGCCCAGCACCTTGGGCGAGCGCGTCCAGACGCTCCCCAACCTGCTGGACCCAGGGCCTGAAACCACCACGCCTCAATTCCGGCTGGGCGCGGTGCTCGGTGAGGGCGGCATGGGCGTCGTGAGGCTCGCCGAGCAGATCGCCCTCGGTCGGGAGGTAGCGGTCAAGAGCCTGCATGGCCATGCCGACGCCGAAAGTGATGCGCCCCAGCTGCTGCGGGAGGCGCGAGTCACTGGAGCCCTCGAGCATCCCAACGTGGTGCCCGTCTACGCCCTCGGCCGTGACGCCGACGGCCGTCCACTGATCGTCATGAAGCGCATCGAAGGCCAGAGCTGGGAGGACATCCTGGCAGCTGCCGACGACCAGACCCGCGAGAGCGGCGAGTATCTGAGGGAGCACGTCGGCATCCTCAAACAAGTCTGCCTGGCGGTGCAGTTCGCCCACTCCAAGGGGATCGTGCATCGAGATCTCAAGCCGGACAACGTCATGATGGGCGCCTTTGGCGAGATCTACCTGGTCGACTGGGGCATCGCCGTGAGCGCCGGACCCGGGGCGGTAGCGGGGCTGCCGCGCGCCCAAGATGTGGCCAGCATCGAAGGCACCCCCGCATATCTCTCGCCGGAGATGGCAGCCGGCGACGGCGAAGCCATCGACGAACGTAGCGACGTCTACTTGCTCGGCGCCATCCTGCACCAGATCATTACCGGCCAGCCGCCCCACGGCGGCCGCACGATCAGGATGGTGCTGACCAACGCCTTCGCGTCTGAGCCGGCGATCTACGGCGACCATGTGCCCACCGATCTGGCCGACATCTGTCACCGGGCGATGGCCCGGTTCAGCGACGATCGCTATCCGAGCGCCGGAGCCTTCGCCGAGGCCATCGACCAGTTCATTCGACATCGCGGCTCTACCTTGCTCAGCGATGAGGCGAGCAAGCGCCTGTCCTCACTCGAGGATCTCGCGCCGGGGGCTGCCCCAGACGACGAGCAGCGGACCCGAGAGCTGCACGTGCTGTTCAGCGAATGTCGCTTCGGCTTCACTCAAGCGCTCAAAGAATGGCGGAACAACGAGGCCGCCCGCCTCGGCCTGCACCGTGCCCTCACCCTGATGATCGCCTTCGAGCTGTCCCGCGGCGCGGCCAACGCCGCCGCTAGCCTCTTGCACGGGCTCGATGACGTGCCCCCCGAGCTGGCGGAGCGAGTGGCCGCGGCGGTCCGGGACAAGCGCCGCGAAGGGGCGCGTTTGGCAAAGCTCGAGCACGACATCGATCTCGGCTTCGGCGCCCGCATCCGCCGAGCGGTCACCATCTTGCTGGCCCTGTCGTGGGGCCTGGGCTGCCTCGCCGCCGGCTTGCTCAATCGCAGCACAATGCTCAGGGTCGACCACCTGCGTTTCGGCCTCTTCAACGCCGTGATGTTCAGCCTGGTGGTCATCATCGCCGTGCTCGCACGAAAGAAGATCCTCGCCGCCGCGAACCGTCGCTTGGCCATGGTGACCGCCACCGCCTTCGCCGGTTACGCCGTGCTGTGGCCAACGCTGGGTTGGCTCAACGTCGATCTGGCCGGCTCGGCCATGATTCACGCCTTGGTGGGCACGCTGGTGTGGAGCTCAGCGGCGGTGCATGTCGACCGCGGCTGGGCGCCCATGCCCATCGGCCAGATCGTCGCCTTCGTCGGCATCATCTTCTGGCCGACCTACCACTTCGAGATCTTGGGCGCCTGTGGAACCGTAGCCTCCCTGTCCACCGCGGCCCAGCGACGGAGCTCGGACCAAGCGGAGGCTACGCCCGACACGCTCAGCCGTTGACAGCCCCGGCTACTTGGGTTTGTCCACCGGCTCTCGCGCCCGCGCCATGGCCACCAGAAAATCGCGGTTCATCTCGCCGATGAAGTCGGCGCTGATCTCCTTCGGGCAGGTGGCCTCACACTCGAAGTGGTTGGTGCAGGCGCCAAAGCCCTCCACGTCCATTTGGGCGACCAGGTGCCGCACCCGATCGTCATGCTCAGGCTGACCTTGAGGCAATTGGTTGAGGTGCCGCTCTTTGGCCGCCACGAACAACATCGCCGCGGCGTTGGGACAGGCCGCCACGCAGGCGCCGCACCCGATGCAAGAGGCCGCGTCCATCGCCAGGTCGGCCACAGCCTTGCCAATGGGCATCTCGTTGGCGTCTGGCGCGGCCCCGGTCCGGACGTCGATATAGCCGCCGGCCTGAACGATGCGATCCAGAGCACCGCGATCGACGATCAGATCACGGATCAAGGGGAAGGCCCGGGCTCGCCAGGGCTCGACGACGATTTCATCGCCGTCGGAGAACTTGCGCATGTGGAGCTGGCAGGTGGTCGCCCCTCGTTGCGGGCCATGGGGCTCGCCGTTGATAACCTGACCGCAGGTGCCGCAAATCCCCTCCCGGCAGTCGTGGTCGAAGGCGATGGGCTCCTTGTTCTCCCCCACCAGACCTTCGTTGACCACGTCGAGCACTTCCAGAAACGACATGTCCGGCGAGACGTCGTCGGCACAATAGGTCTCGAACTGCCCCTTGGCGTTGGCGCTCTGCTGACGCCAAACATGTAGCTTGACGCGCATTACTTGTAGCTCCTCTGGGTCAGCTTCACGTAGTCGTAGTCGAGGGCTTCCTTGTGCAGGGTCGGGGCCTCGCCCTCGCCATTGAACTCCCAAGCCGCCACGTAGCAGAAGTTCTCGTCGTCCCGCAGCGCCTCACCCTCCTCGGTGGCCGACTCTTCTCGAAAGTGGCCGCCGCAAGACTCGGTTCGATGCAGGGCATCGCGGCACATCAGCTCGGACAGATCGAAGAAGTCGGCGACCCGCCCCGCTTTTTCCAGCTCTTGATTGAGCTGCTCACCGGACCCAACCACCCGCAAGTTCTCCCAGAACTCGGCCCGCAGCTCGGGGATCTTCTCGAGAGCCCGCTCCAGCCCCCCGCGGCTGCGCGACATGCCGCAGTGCTCCCAGGTGAGCAAACCCAGCTCGCGATGGAACGAGTCGGGCGACCGATCGCCACCGATGTCGAGCAGCGTCTTGATGCGGGCCTTGACCGCCTTGCGCGCCGCCTTAACCTGGTCGTGATCCTTGCGGAGCCCCCCTGGGGCCACCTGCGCGAGGTAGTTCCCCACCGTGTAAGGCACGATGAAATAGCCATCCGCCAGCCCCTGCATCAGAGCGCTGGCGCCCAACCGGTTGCTGCCATGATCGGAGAAATTCGCCTCGCCGATCACGAAGAGCCCAGGCAAAGTGCTCATCAAATTGTAGTCGACCCAGAGCCCACCCATCGTGTAGTGCGACGCTGGATAGATTCGCATCGGCACCTTGTAGGGGTCGTCGTCGGTGATGTGAGCGTACATGTCGAACAGATTGCCGTACCGCTCAGCCACCACCGGACGACCGAGTCGCTCAATCGCTTCGGCAAAGTCGAGATAGACCCCGAGCCCGGTCGGACCGATGCCCCTCCCCTCGTCACATACCTGCTTGGCCGCCCGGGACGCGATGTCCCGCGGCACCAGGTTGCCGAAGGCCGGGTAGCGCCGCTCCAGATAGTAGTCCCGGTCGTTCTCGGCGATCTCTTGGGCCGGGCGCTCGCAGTCATCCTGGTGCTTGGGGACCCAGACTCGCCCGTCGTTGCGCAACGACTCGCTCATCAAGGTGAGCTTGGACTGGTACTCACCTTTGACGGGGATGCAGGTGGGATGGATCTGGGTGTAACAGGGGTTGGCGAAGAACGCGCCGTGGCGATGGGCACGCCAGGCCGCCGAGGCATTGCAGCCCTTCGCGTTGGTCGAGAGATAATAGACGTTGCCGTAGCCGCCGCTGGCCAGCACCACGCAATCGGCCACCTGGACCCTGAACTCTCCAGTCACCAAGACGCGGGTCACGATGCCCCGAGCGCGCCCATCCACGACGAGCAGATCGAGCATCTCGGATCGGTGGTGCATGGTCACCGTACCGCTAGCGATTTGCCTCGAAAGGGCGTGATAGGCACCGATGAGCAGCTGTTGGCCGGTCTGGCCGCGAGCATAGAAGGTGCGAGACACCTGGGCACCGCCGAAAGAACGGTTGGCGAGCAGGCCGCCGTACTCGCGAGCGAAAGGCACGCCTTGAGCCACCGCCTGGTCGATGATGTTCAGGCTCACCTCGGCGAGCCGGTGGACGTTCGACTCCCGGGCCCTGAAATCACCGCCCTTCACGGTGTCGTAGAACAGCCGGAAGACGCTATCGCCATCGTTTTGGTAGTTCTTCGCGGCGTTGATACCACCCTGGGCGGCGATGCTGTGGGCCCGCCGCGAGCTGTCCTGATAGCAGAAGCAGTCGACCCGGTAGCCGAGCTCACCCAAAGTGGCCGCCGCCGAACCGCCTGCCAGCCCCGAGCCGACGACGATCACCTGGTACTTCCGCTTGTTGGCAGGATTGACCAGCTTCATGTCGAAGCGGTGCTTCTCCCAACGCTTCTCGAGAGGCCCGGTGGGACAGTGGGACTGTAACGTCATCTCAGAAACCCCGGTTGTACGGCTTGCGACTCTCGCTGCACGGCTCGACCACTCGCCTGGCTACTTCACGTAGCCCAAGAACACCCCAACGGGCACCGCGAGGAACCCGACCGCTACGGCCACGCCGATGGCGCTCGCCGCGCTGCGCAGCGTCTCGTTGTAGCGGCGGTGGTTGATGCCCAGGGATTGAAAGAGACTCCAGGCGCCATGGTAGAGGTGCAGCCCGAGCAGCACCTGAGCCACCACATAGAGGGCCACACACCAGGGGATTTGGAAGCTCATCACCACGTTGTGGAAGACGTCCGGCAACCCATTGGCGTCCAGCGGCAGATGGGGATAGCCCAGCCCCTTGGTGAAGCCACCGGTCAGGTGAGCCAGGTGATAGGCCAGGTAGGCGGCCACCAGCGGCCCACCGATCACCATGGTGCGCGCCGAATAGGTGGTCGTCACCGACGTCTTCATTCGGTAGCGAACCGGTCGCGCACTCCGGTTGAGCAGGTACAGTTGGGTGGCCGTGAGGACGTGAAGCCCCAAGGTCACGAACATCACCAGACGCACCGCCCACAGCAGCGTCGGATTGCTCTGGAGCAAGGCGGCGTACTCGTTCATCGCCTTCGGTCCCAGATAGACCTGCAAGTTGCCGAGCATGTGGCCGACCACGAAGGTGAGCAGGATCGCGCCTGTGCCCGCCATCACAGCCTTCTTGCCGACCGTGGTGTCGAAGATGGTTAGCGCCCTGGTGGTCATGACTGCCTCCAATCAGCGCTATACCCGTTTTGGTCGACGCTTTGTATCTTGCTGTGGGCCGATGAGAGACGGCGTTCCCCCACGAGACAGCCCAACGTCTTTAGGAAAACCGATAAGCTGCTCAATTACACCAGCTTACAGATCATAGATAAGTCTAATTCTAGCAACCTGTCGCGGCCGAGCGGCCTGCCATCAGCTTCGCCCACCGGCCGGCCGCTGAACCGGATCGTGGGGCAAGCTGCTCCGTGGTGGGCGCAAGTATGCGAAGGGCGTCGCCAGGAGCAGATTGGATACCCGGGAGGTATAGACGTCCGCGTCCCGTTCAATCCGACTGGCCAAGAGGCTCTTGTCGTTACCCGCTCGCATCAGCAGGCCCCAGCGCGCATTGTGGAGGGTGGCGGCCCGCACCGCGATGGGCGCGATGCGTTCGTCCAGCGCGGTCAACTCGCTGCGAAGGATCCCAAGCTGACGACTGATGGAGCCCGGCGAGTCCGTGACCGCCGGACCATAGCCCCCCTTGCGGCGCTGTTGGGCCAGCCGCAGCTCCCGTTGCTGACGTTCCAGGGCTTCTTTCTCGGCCATCAGCGTCCCGATGAGCAGCTGATCCTCCCGGCCTTGCTCGACGGCGAGCAGCTCTGCCTCCAGCTCTCGCAAGACCAGCCCGGTCCGCCAGAGAAGCACGCGCTTGCTGACGTGGACGTCACCATACATGTGATCGCCCAGGTAGAGGATCTCGTCACCTGAGACGCCCAGGTGGCTCTCGATGCGCGCCGCATTGCCACCGAAGTAGCAGCCGTGGGCCTCCAGTGGCCCCACCTGGGGCGCGAGCAGGCCGGCATCGTCCACCACCTTCAGCAGCGGTGCATCGCCCTCGAAAAAGGAGGGCTTGCGGGCGGCGATCACGGTCAGCTCGAACAGCTCGCGCCACGTCATGCCGGCAGGCAAGAAGCGGTCGAAGGCGTAGCTCATCATGGCGGCCGTGTAGGGCCACTCAGAGTTGCTGATGAGCATCAGCTTCTTGCCGGCACGCTTCTGATCCAAAAGCGCCAGCGGCGTCTCCTCGTCGAGCACCACGAAACGATCCGGATCGTTGATGATCTCGGCCTTGAGCTCCCCCTCGGTATGGGCGGCATCCACGTTGGCCCGGACCCGACGGTGCAGGTCGAGGTAGCCCTTCGCCTCCGCCGGGAGCTTGCCGTCGTCGAGCCGGTCCACGAGCTGGGCGTAGAGGCACCCCTCGGACAGATCGAACAGCGTGTTGAGGAAGCGGTAGCGCCGATCGGACAGGTCGATCATGGTGCGCACGTAGTGCTGTCGCAGGGCCGCGTAGGACATGGGCCGGGTGCCGTGGCAGGCCGTCTTGACGAAGCCAAAGCGATTGACCTTGAGGAAGTTGCCGCGCTCGGTGTCGACGACCAAGCCGCGGACGACGAGCTCTGGGTCGTAGACGAGATCGGCGACCGGCCAACCTGCCTCTACCAGATGCTTGCGAATGTGGCGGTAGGCCCGTCGCTCCCAGTCCTCCACGCGGTAGTGCACCAGCGTGTAGTCCATGTCGTAGCCGATCACCTTGATGGACCGGAGGTTGAGAGTGCGGTTGCAGTACAGCCCCCGTCCCGGGGACGGTGCCGTAGACCGGGACGTGTCGCTCATGATGCTCCCGAGCTGCCACCCAGAGGGTGGTGGATGGTGTCACGCGATGCCGATACCCATCTTCTCGCGTAGGCGGCTATAGCGATCGCCGGTGACGAAGACCAAGAGGGCGTCCAGCTTCTCCTGCAGCTGGGGCGCCTCTTGTTGCTGGAGCATCTTTGCCGCGACAGCCAGATCGTTACACAGCGTCAGCCCGGCGCGTTCGGCGGTAAAGTCGGCGGCATTGGCCCAGCGCTGCAGGTTCGTTCGGCCACCGTGTTCGACGAAGCGCTGGTAGGCGCCGCGCAGCCGATCGATCTCGGCAGCCTCGAGCAGCGGCTCGATGGCCGCGGCGATGGGCTCGACCCGTTTCTTCACTTGGCTGTTGAGCGGCAAGGCACGGTTGCCAATCAGCAAGGCTGCCAGAAAGACGTCTTCGAGCTCCGTGATGTCGGGGAGCAACAACCGGATGAAGCGCTCCTTTCGGTAGAACGCCAGGTGTTGACCGGCAATGAAGGCTAGCTCGGCGGTCGAGCGGCCGCTCAGCGCGCGCTTGCCCAGCACGCAGGCCGGCGGAACGGTGGGCACCATCTGGACCGTCAGATCCGCCGCCGGCGCTGCGTAGAGCGCCGGTAGGGCCATCCCCAGGGACTGGGCGGCCCAGCCGAAGGCCCGCACCGCGGCGATGGTCGAGCTTGCCGGATCGATCCGACTCTCAGGGGCGAACTCGGGCAGCTGGCCCTTGCTCTTGAGCGCCGTGCTCTGGGCCATCAGCACCGCAGAGCTGACTTCGCTCAGGATGTCGCTGGTGATCACCTCGTCTTCAGGGTGGGACAGGTGGCGGCGCCAGCTGGCGGCATCGACTGCAGCTTTGGGCGCGATGAGGGCGGCCTGCTTGTGCTGATCGTAGAGGTCCTGCTCGAAGGGGTTGGCTTCGCCGAGATAGACCAGGGCATGGGCGGCACACCATTGGCGGTCGGCGTTGCCCGCATGGCCTTGCACCAATGAGTGGAGGATGACGACATCCCGGGGATCGTGACGGAGCCGTCGATGTAGCGCCTCGGGCTCGTCGAGCAGCGACGAGGACACCGGCGCCTCCATCTCGGACAAGTCGACCTCGATAGCTACCTGTGCCTGGGCCTCGGCAAGCGCGGCCTCGAGATTGTGAACCTGGGACTCGAGGACCTGCACCCGCTTGCGCAGGGCTGCCACCTCGCCTGGCGCCACCTCTCCATCCTCGGGCGCAGCCTCGTCGACGACAATCGCCTCTTCCGCCGCGGGCATGATCTGCTCGAGGGCCTTGAGCATCTTGGTCGCATGGAGCACCGCGACGCCGTGATGATTCTGGTAGGCCCCTTCCAGCGCGCTCTCCAGTGCCTGCAGGCGCTTGCCGTCCAGCCCCATGGTCTCGGCGGCGCGCTCCAACCGAGCCCGCTCATCGGCGGTGATGACGCCGTCCTCCAAGGCCTCGGCGAAGAGCTCTTGATAGGCCTCTTCATATCGATCCAGCTGGAGACCACCGGAAAGCTCGGTTTGCTCGAAAGATGCGTCGTGCTCGAAGTCGCCCATAGTCTCTCTCCCCAGGGGTGTTGGGGGACTCTGGCAAGGTCGCGCCCTGCACACAAGCCGCTTGCAGACGGGGGCGCTTCGTGACTTGTTGTTCCCAAGTGAAGCGCCAAAACACGAGCCAAGGAAGCGTCGACCCCGATGGGGGCGGCACGGAGGCGGAGGGTGGTGACTCACCGGCCTCAGAAGCTGCGAGCCGCCACCAGCCGGAGGGGGCGCCGAGCGAGGAAACCGTGCGCAGCGCCTACGAGGATCGCCAGCGCCAGCTCACCGCTCAGCGCGCGACCCTCGACAGCCGCGATCGACGGCTGTCGATCGCTCGGGGCCTGACCTTCCTGCTAGCCGCATCAAGCGGCATCTACGTGCTCTTCCGTCCGTCCCTGAACCTGGGCGTAGCAGTCGCCCTGGCCTGGGCCGTGTTCATCCTATTCGTGGTGCTCCACGCCACGGTGAGCACCCGTCAGTTCGAGGTCGAGCGGCGCCTCACGCTGTGCCAGCGGGCCCTGGCCAGGCTCGCGGGACGCTATCGCGCCGCTGCCACCGAGGGACACCGGCGAGGGGATGGCTACGTAGATCCGGACCATCCCTATACCTCGGACCTGGACATCTTCGGCCCGAGCTCGCTCTTCGAGCAGCTGAACACGGCCCAGACCCCAGGCGGGGAAGCCAAGCTGGCAGCCTGGCTCAGCGAGCCGGCCGACCTGGAGACCATCGCAGGCCGGCAACGTGCCGCTCAGGAGCTCGGCCAGCTGGACCGGCTACGGGAGGAAATGGCGCTCAGCGGGATGGGAGCGAGTGAGGCCGACCGCGACGCCCGGCCGTTTCTCGAGTGGGCGGCCGGCCCTCCCAAACTGGCGAGCCAACGTGGGTGGCTCGTGGCCGCAGCCTTGGTGCTGGTCATGGCCACGATCTCGCTCCTGATACTGTACTGGACCGTCGGAGCCGGCTGGACCAAGGCCTGGATCGGGACCTGCACGCTGCAAGTCGTGCTGCTCATCGCCTTGCGGCCCACCCTCGAGCCCATCCTCGCCCCGGTGTGCGTCAAGCAGTCGCCCCTGGGCACCTACCACGGCTTGATGGCGCTCATTGAGGGGCAGCAGCTCGTTGATGGCGAGTTGCAGAGGCTCCAGGGGCGGTTGCTGGCAACCGGAAAAACCACCGCGTCCCAGCAGATGCAGCGGCTCGACAAGCTGATCGGCTTGGCGGCAGTGCGTCACAACGCCCTGGTCCACATCATGGCAGACGTCTTCTTGCTCTGGGACCTGTGGTGCGCCTGGCTGCTCGAGCGATGGCGTCGCGAGTGGGGCAAAGAGGTCGCCCGGTGGCTCGACACGGTGAGTGAAATCGAAGCGCTCACCAGCCTTGCCACCTATGCCCGCGAGCACCCGAGCTACCAATGGCCCCAAGTCGACGATGGGGAGCGGCACCTCCGGGCTCGCGCTTTGGCCCATCCGCTCATCCCTGCCGACCAGCGGGTCGCCAACGACGTCGTGCTCGACGGCGACACGCCCGCGTTGATGGTCACCGGCTCCAACATGTCGGGCAAGAGCACCATGCTGCGGTCGTTGGGAATCAACACGGTCCTGGCCCAGGCAGGCGCACCGGTCTGCGCCACCCGGTTCGAGATGTCGCCTTTGCGCGTCCGGACCAGCATCCGAGTCGATGACGCGCTGGACCAAGGCGCCTCGCGCTTCTACATGGAAGTGCGCAGGCTCAAGGGCATTGTGGACGCCCTGCATGAGCCAGGCCCAACGGTCCTGTTCCTGCTCGACGAAGTGCTCCACGGAACTAACTCACGAGAACGCAACGTGGGAGCCAAAGCCGTCGTGCGCCACCTGGTCGACCAGGACACCATCGGGGCGGTGTCCTCTCATGATCTGGGCCTGGTCGAGCTGGAGGCGCTCACCGACGGCAAAGTGCGCAACGTCCACTTCGAGGACCACCTGGAGGACGGAGCCATGTGCTTCGACTACCAAATGAAGCCGGGCGCCGTGAGCACATCCAACGCCCTGCGGCTGATGCGCCAAGTAGGGATCGACGTCCCTGGACTGCTCGGGGACGCACCCCCCCCAAGCGAGACGTAGTCGCCGCGACCTGTAGGGATCTCAGCGGCACCGCAGGGGCTTCAGGACGCCCAGTGCGCTTGCCCGCGATGGCAAGGCGTGTAGCATGAGCGCTCCTTCTGCGACCGACCCACTCGGCAACCATCGACAATGAACCGCACCGCCCTGACCTCCGTAATTGCCCTCCTGTTGTTGATCACCGCCTGCGGCGGCGATGACGGGAGCACCCTCAACGGCGGCAGCAGCAGCGGCGACGATGGCAAGTACCATCCGGTGCCCAGTGGCGAGCACACCAGCGAAACGGCTGCCTGCGCGGCGCTCCAGGACGCCTTCCGGGACAAGGCCATGTTGCTCGGCTGCACCAACACGGTGCGCACCTGCCCTGGTTTCGTGCGGGTGGACTACTCACCAGATTGCGTGGAGTACGACCAGGGAACCGTCGAGAGCTGCGTCGACTACTTCCAGGGCATCTACGACTGCGCCGAGTTGGTAGCCTCGGACTGCGTGCTGGTGACCTATCCAGGAACCGAACCAGCCGGCTGCCCGCAGTGATCCAGGGCTAGTCGGATCCCGAGCTGGCGCGGTTGGGGTCCCAGAGACACTCGGCGATACCGAGCTGAAACGGGACCCAACGGCTCCAGGCAAAAAACGCGTCGCCTAGGCGGTTGAGATAGGCCAAGGCCTCGCCATCGACAGACTCACGGCGTGCCAAGGCGACGCAATCACGCTCGGCCCGGCGGCAAACAGCCCGGGCGACGTGCAGCTCAGCGCTCTGGCGGCAGCCGCCGGGGAGCACGAAAGACGACAGCGGCTCGAGCTCGGCGGCGCAGCGGTCGATCTCCGCTTCCAGGGCCGCTACATCCCGCGCCGCAATGCGGGGCTGACGGGGCTGAACATCTGCCGGCAATGTCGCGAGGATGCTGCCCAGGTTGAACAGCTCGTGCTGAACCTGAAGGAGCTTGTCGGCCAGGACAGCCAGGGCGGCCCCCTCTGCAACCTGCTCGAGCAGCGACATTCTGGCCACCCCGACGACGGCATTGAGCTCGTCGACCGAACCGTAAGCGATCACCCGCAAGTCGTCCTTGCCGACCCGCTGTCCCCAAGCCAGGGCCGTCTCGCCGCCATCCCCGGTTCTGGTGTAAAGGCGATTGATGGTGACCTTGGGCTCCGCGTAACCGTCATCGTCGGCAGGGGCGTTTTCGTCGGCCATGAGATCCGACTAGGGCCGTCCCCGGTGACCGTCAAGCCGCCATGAACTTGACTTCTAGGCGCCGAGATCCTTCGATAAGGGTATGAACGCGCGAAAAGCGATCGTCCGAATGGCCACCGGATTGCTCGTTGTGGCCTTCCTGCCAGTGACAGCGTGCACGAAGAAGAACGAGGTCCCTGAGCCTCACGAGCCATACGTTGATCCTACCCTCGAGGGCGATCCACCACCGGAACGCAGCTTGAAGAACATGGCGGGGATCATCATTACCTCAGACCCCTCCTTCGAGGTCATGGTCGACGGGAAATCAGTAGGCAAGACGCCGGTGACCGTCGAGAACCTCCCCGAAGGAAGCCACGACGTCACCTTCATCGACCCTGAGGGTGGCAACGCCACTCAGACGGTGGAGCTTGGGGAAGGCGAGTTCAAGAAAGCCCATTACTCCGCCTCGCCCGATTCGAGCGATGCCCGCATGAAATAGCTTCTGCTGGGCGTCCCGCTAGGGGAGGCGGTGGTCAAAGCGCGCCCGGGGGAGAGCGCTGGCCGCTTCCTTTGTCTACTCGCCTAAGTGCTGACGGGCGATCTCGGCCCAGCTACCGGTCGGCTCGATCGCCAAGTAGCTCTGCCAACTGGAGCGAGCGCTGTGGCTGTCGCCGTCTTGCTCATAGGCCATCGCCAGATTGAAATAGGCATCGGCAAAGCGAGGATCGCTGTCGATGGCGCCCCGCAGATAGTCAATCGCCCTGCCCGGCTCGCCGCGATGGAGCATCATGTAGCCGAGGTTGTACTGGGCCTCGGGCTGGTGGCCTTCAATCTCGAGAGCGCAACGGTAGAGACGTTCAGCCTGAGCTTCGTCGCCCCGACGGAAGCGGATGTTGCCCAAGTTGGTGTAGACGATGGCCAGCCACGGATCGTTGCGGATGGCGCTGCGGTAGAGCACCTCCGCCTCGTCCATCGTGTCCGGGTCCTCGTCGAGCTGGCTCGCTTGGAGATAGAGCTCGTAGGCAGCCCGCGCTCGATCGCGACCGGCGCTCGGCCGCAGCACCCGAACAACGTCGTCGTGTAGCTGCCGCACATCGAAGTCGATCACCATCTGGCCCGTGATGGGTTCGAAGGCCCCCTCGGTGGTCTTGACCACCACCTGCTTGCCGTCCGATGCGATTCTGAGCTCATTCAAAGGTCGCAGGACCGTCGGAAGGACCTCACGGATGCGCTTGACTGCCCGAGCAACGTCTCGGAGGCGCACCTTGTTGCTGAGCAGATCCCGGGCTGCGCGCAACGCGATCAGATCGCTGAAGGTATAGGCGCGGCGCCCGCGACGCCGACCGCTCGGTGACACGATGCGGGCCCGATCGAGAGAGCGCAAACGCCCCCGGGTGATCCGGAGCAACCGCGCCACCTCGGTCTGGGTGTAGACGTCGCTTTGGGGCTCTTTGCCGGTCGGCTCAGGCACCGGATCGATCTCGAGTTGACCCTGCTGCTCGATGCGCCCCCCGCCTGGACCGAAGGCAACTCGGATCACCTTCGAGTCCGAGCACTCGCTAGGACACTTCATCTTCGGCATCGCTCGCAGCCCCCACGTAGAACAAGAGACCGTTCCTTCATCACGTGGACGGCTGCGTCAAGTCACCTCCGGAAGCTACCGAATCGCCTGCGCTTGCAGCCACCGTTGGCCGTCACATGGCACCGCGCCGCAGCCGTTGGAGCCCGGCGCTCACGTCGATGGTGATGGCGATCAGCAGCTCGCCGTCACGATCGAGCGCCTTGGCAGAGATTTCGGCGTTGAGCACATGCAGCGGACCGGTCGCCCGAACCGCCGCCTCGCGATGGCCCAGACGCAGCAACCGGAGACGGGTGTGGGGATCGGCAAGCAAGACGGCCGCCAGATCGACGAGGGACATGGCAGCATGAGGCTCATCACCGAGCGCCGCGGTATCGACCGGGCAATGCACGCTGGTCGTGCCGTAGTAGACTGAGCCGTCGGGCTCCTCGGCAACGCTACCCTCGCTGACGACATCAGCACCATCCAGAGCGCTCGACAACCGTCCCTCTCGCACGCCGACGAGCTAGGGGTTGGCTAGCAACACGCTGACGTGGCTGGTCGACCCCGAGATCACGTGGGCACCGGCGGTGATGATATCCACCGCACCGTCCTGGTTCATGTCCGCCACCCAGACGGTCTGAGGGAGCAGACCGACCTGCACAGGGAAACTGGTGTGCACCGAGGGGAAGCTCTCGGTGGTGGCCAGCTGAAACACGCCGCTGCCATCGTTGAGAAACACGGACACCGAACTCTGACTCGTCGTCGAACCGCCATCCCCATTGGCCGTCACGATGTCCAGATCGCCGTCTGCGTCCAAATCGGCGAGGACCACGTCCCGGGGACCTTTGGCCGTCACCGTGTCACTAGACTCGACCGCCAGATCCGGACCAGGCTTGGTGAACGAGCCCGAACCATCGTTGACGAGAATGGACAGTGAGTTGGCCGTCGTGTTGGCCACCACGAGATCGTTGAATTCGTCGCCGTCGAGCGTGCCAATCGCGACGGCCAAGGGACCGACGCCCACGTCATATGAAGTGGCCTGGGCGAAGGTGGTGCCGGTGTTCGACCGCACCAAGACTGCGTTCTGGTCCGGATCGACGAAGGCGATGTCGACCGTGTCATTGCCGTCCAGTCGGCCGGCGGCCATGCCAGCCACGTCGCTGCTCTCGGCATCGATCTCCGCAAAGGACGGTTGGGCAAAACTGTCTAGATAGCCAAGCCAGGGGCCTTGCCCTCCGGCCACCGTAGCCACCGGGTCGTCGATGACATCACCGCCGAAGCGTACCGCCGTGACATCCTGAGGGGCGCCGGAAAGCCCGGGGGTGACCGCACCGCCACTGAGGACGCAGCCCTCGGTGGAGAGTTGCGCAAAGCCAGGACCTGACCCGAGGTTGTTGCCAGCCACGATGAGCTCGAGATTGCCGGCCCCGTCCAGATCAGCCAGCGCGATCCGAACCGGGCTACCAAACCCACTAGGGTAACTCTGCAGGATTTCGAGGGCCCCGGCGCCGTTGTTGGTCAGCACGGTGAACGTCTGACTTTGCTCGTCAGCGGTGATCACGTCGAGATCGTCATCGCCGTCACAGTCGATCAGGACCATGTCCACGGCGACCAGCTTGCCTGTCTCATAGGCGACGAAGGGGTCGGAGAAGCACAGCTCGCCAGGATCGACCAACCCGTTGCCGCAGGTTGGGCTGCCCCCCTGTCCACCGCCCCCTTGAGCGCCGCCCCCTTGAGCGCCGCTTCCGCCCTGCCCTCCGCCTCCGCTGGCCGCGCCGCCTCCGCCCGTCCCAGCCCCGTCAGTGAAATCGAGATCGCCCGCACCGCCAATGAGATGACAGCCGAGCAGGGTGGCCAAGACGGACAAGCTCGAGGCACGGAAGAAGAGGGCCCGACCCATGGTCAGTACTCTAGCCGACCTGGTGACCGGCGCCCAACAGACGACCATGACCTGAGGATGAGGATCTCTGGTGGCCGCCACCGGCTGGGCCCGTTGGCAGTCCCCGCAGCTGCCCAAGATGTCCCCCAAGGGCCAGATTCGGCTATGCTCAGCCGTCCGCGAGTTTCGCCTTGATGTAGCCATGACGGAGGAGAAGCCAGATCCGGTCGCCGATTCCGAGGCGGCCACCATCAAACGACCGCGGGAAAATGGCGACGATGCCGCACAAAGCGGTCAGCAGCAGCCCGCCGTTGCTCCGCTCGATGGGCCGACGGTTGACGGAACGCCCCCAGGCAGCGCACCGGCCACGCTTCCGAGCGGAACATCGCCGTCGCCCAATGGGACGCCCCCAGCCGCCGCGCAGGGAGCACCTCCACCGCCATCGCGCCCCCCGCCAAGGCCCCGACCGACAGCTCGGCCACCGGGCCCACCACCTTCGAGGCCGCCACCCCGCTCCACCGGCGCCCCCCCCTCGGTGCGCCCTGGCGTGCCGCCAGCGCCTCGGGCTTCCGATGGCTCGCCCTTCAGCAGCACGCTGATCGGCGGCACAGAAGCGCCCCAAGGCAGCGCATCCGGATCACCGGCCGGTACCCCGGCTGAGGGGACTCCGCGACCGCAGACGGGCCGCCCGCCGCCGCCGCCACGGCGGCCGACGAGCTTCCCGCCGCCACCGCCGCGACGCACCGGACCGCCCGGCAAGGGCCCGCCAATGGCTCCGCCGCCACCACCGCCACCGCGAGTGCCGAACATCCCTGGCTCCGGACTGACCACCAAAGACGAGGCCACCAGCGAGTGGCGCCGTCCGTCACCGCCCAGGCGCCTTTCAGGTCCACCGCTGGGAAGCAAGCCCCCCCCGCGACGTACCGATGGACCTGTGGACAAGCAGGCGTCATCCGCGACAGCTGCTCCCGAGACTCACGACGACCCCACGCCGAGTCCGCCCGCGCCTAGCGGCAAAGACGTCAGCGACGCAACAGGGCCGAATTCCTGGCCAGTCGCCCAGTTAGCTCGCGACGCAGCTCAGTCAGCCACCGATGCGGCCCCGCCTGGAGAGGAACAGAACCCGCCGCCGCTCGGAACTGCCGCCCCGCCCTTGCGAACCGACGGACCGGTGAAACTGACCGGCAAGACCAAGCCCACGACGTCGCCCCCTGAGTCAGAAGCCAGCGGTCCACAGGCCGAGCCGAGCCCGCCGGATCCCGAAGCGGCCGCCCCGCGAGCCGAGCCACACCCACCACAACCGGCATCGAGCCCCCCGCAACCGGCCGGCAGTGCAGTGCCGCCCAGCGTGCCACCACCACGAGCGAGTCAGCGCCCACCGCCGCTCAGTGTCCGGCCTGCGCCGACCTCGCAGGCAACTGGCGAGGCGGCTGCGCTAGCGGTCCGTCGGAGCAACCGGATCGCCGACGAAGGTACGGCTGCCGCGGCACGCGCCGCGACGGCGTCGCGCCCCGCTGGGCTCGGAGCGCCAAGCACACCAGACCGACATCCAGATGCCGAGCTCGACCGAACCCAGCGGGCGCTGGACCACTCGCGTCAGGCCTTGGGCCGGGCCGAGCAGAAGATCAAAGAGCTGAACAAAGAGGCCGAAGCGCTGCGGGACCGGGCCAAGCAGACCGAACGAGCCCTGGACGTCAAAATGGAGGAGCTGGAGACCTTCGCCGGACAGCACGAGTCACTGCGGTCGCTCCTGGCGGTGCGCGCCGAGCGCATTCGTGAGCTGGAGGTGGCCGCGACGGACCAACAGCGCGAGTCGGTCGCCGAAAGCGAGCGCCTGACCGCCGATCACGAGCGAAAGGTCGCCGAGCTCGAGGACCAAATGAACCGGCGGCTGTCCGATCAGATGCTGATCGTTGCCGACTTGCGAGCCCAAATGACACGCTTCGGTACGCCCAAAAAGGCCACCGAGGACCTCGAGCAGATCCGGGGAATTGGTCCCGCATACGCCCGCAAGCTCCACGCCGCCGGAGTGCACACCTTCACCCAGATCGCCAACTGGTCGGACGCTGACATCGACGACATCGCGGCCCAACTGAAGATCCATGCCGCCCGCATCAGGCGAGCCGATTGGGTGGCCAACGCCCGCCAACTGTTAGGGCAGCCAGCCGCCTCACCACCAGGTGACGACGACGAGCCCACTGACTAGCTAGCGTCCTGAGTCGCTAGCTATTGAGAGAAATTCTGGTTCGACCAGACGCCACCTGAGTCGGTGGACGATCCGCAGGCCACCTTCGTGTAGGTGGTCGACGACATGTTGAGGTAGTGACCATGGTCGATGAACGGCTCGCCAGGCCCCTCGTCCCACATCATCTGCAAACAGCCACCAACGACCTGCGATTCTGAGCCCCAGTCCGGGCAGGTGTTCTGAGCGCTCTCGCCGCAGGCGCCGAAATTGGCGTGGCCATCGTTGGCGTCCTGGTCGTCGGCGGACTGCTGGTCGGTACAGGCTTCAGCGTCGGTCCAGCGCTGTAGCGGTGGCAGGCACTGACACTCCCAGCGGAACTGGTTGATGCGATCGACGCAGTCCTGATAAAAATCTCCGGTGCTCGCCGGTGGAGTGGGCGCACAGCCAGGAAGCGGCAGGGCCAGAGGCCCGCCCTCGCAGCCGGTGCTCCCACCGGTGCCCGATGTGCTGGTAGAGGTAGTCCCACCCGTTCCGTCATCATCGTCATCGTCGCTACCGCTCGTCTCGTCTTCACAAGCCACCACGAGCCCAAGCGCAAGCACCACCAGCCCCCATCGCCAACCCATCTTTTTCAAAATTC
>JAUVCD010000638.1 GCA_030590865.1 Myxococcales bacterium
CCGCCTGAATCGAATCGAGCAAGACTTGGGCATAGCGTTCCCCGGCGCCTTCATCGACGAAGCGCCCCAGATAGGCATAGACCTCCAGCGCCTTGGGGCCATCATCGACCCCTTCGACCTCGCTCTGCAGCTGGTATTTGGGTCGCTCGAAGTCGTAGTCCCGCAGCAAGACCTTGTCGGTCCGCACGCTCTGAGTCTGACGGAGCCACATGACCTGGGGCACCAGCGCATCGAACCCCTGGAGCGTAGCGAAGGGCACCGTCCCCGGCTCGATGTCACCCATCCCGGCTTCATCGTCGGTGAACATCATCTTGTCGACGCCATCTTGGTGCACGACGGCAAAAATGATGCCTTCTTCAAACAGCAGTCGTGAGATGAACGCATAGTCCGTCTCGCGATACTGACAACAGTACACCCGCGGGTCGTAGCTCCCCGACAGGCTCCACTGTTGATCGCTGGTCGGGACGCCAGCTTCGCTCAACACGTCCTGCACGATCTCTTGGGTCGTCTTCTCTTGGAAGATGCGGCAATTGGTCCGCTTGGTCGTCCGCCACAGCTTTGGCGCGATGCGCGCCACCACTTCCGGGCGGCCGTCGGCATCGGTGCAGCGCACCGCCTGGACGACGAGGCCGCAATAGTCTCGGGCCACGCCGCTGTTGCGGAGCTTGATGGTGAGCGTGGCTTCCTTGCCCAGAAGGCCCGCCGGCTCGGGAGCGCCGCCTGGCAGGGTCAGCTCACATACGAGCGACCCAATCTCGCTGACCGCCTCGTGCATGGTGCAGCTGACCAACACGTAATCCGTGCCGTCTATGCTGAGGCTGGCATCAATGGTTTCGAAGTGTTCCGCCACGGTGCTCTCGCTGTTGCTCTCCGCTTGTCGCGACGGTCAGGCCGCCGCGGCTTAGTCACCCAATCTTCAACGATGTGCCCATCTTCACCAGAATGCCGCTCGCCTTGCCGACGACCTTCGAGCCCTTGGCCACGATGGGGCCACCCCCTAGCTTCAGATTCCCGCCGCCGGCCTTGAAGTCGCCGGTAGCCCCCAACAGGGTCACCAGCGATCCCTTGACCGACAGATCGCCCCCCACCTTCTGATAGTGGACCCCGCCGACCAGGTAGGTCACCGTGCTCTCGCCTTCGAGAGCATAGCCTCCGCCGATCACGTGCAGCTCGGCGGCAATGGAGGTGGCGTTCTTGTTGCCTCCAACGGTCTCCGAGCTGGTGCCTTTGACGAGCTCGGCTTTGATGGCACCCACCGTCTCGCTGTAATTTCCGCCCACCTTGTCGGTGAGCGAGGCGATCGACCCGGTCATCTGGGCGGCGCCTACCGTGCGGCTCACATCGCCGGCCACAGTCTGCATCACCGTGTTGGAGATCACCGTCATATTGGCGCCCACCGAATAGGCGCGGCTCCCGGCCACGGTCTCCAGCATGTTGTGGGTGGCATTGTTGGTTTGGTTGGCCCCCACGTCGATGGTCTGACTGCCACCGACGAGATTGGAGCGCACCGAGCCGACGCCCTCAGTTTGGTTGCCCCCGACGGTGATGGACTCGTTGGACCCGATGCTGGTCTGAGCCGAGACCTTGACGGCATGGGTGCTGTCGACGCCGATGGTCTCGGTCTTGTCGTGCTCGATGATGATGTTCAGATCCTTCTGAGCGTTGAGGGTCCAGCCCATGCTGCCTCCCTCGTCGCCCAGGTTGATCTCGTTGATCCCCGCCCCGCCAGGGGTCGAGTAGCTCTTGAGCCCGCCGGTGGCCTTGGCGCCAGGCAGCCCCGCCGGAGCCACCTTCTCGCCGTTGTAGATGCGGCCCATGGCGAAGGGCCGGTCCGGATCGCCATCCATGAAAGCGACCGCCATCTCCCAACCGACCCGGGGCAGCAGCATGGTATTGCCGGTGGCGAGCTGTGACACCCGCAGCCAACAGCTCGACGTGTCATCCTGCTGGCCGATGCGATCCCAGTAGAAGCGCACCTTGATGCGCCCGTATTTGTCGACGTGAATCGCCTGGTTCTCGCTGGTCGGCCCGGTCACCACGGCGGTCTGGAGCCCAACAATCCGCGGCCGGCGAGTCACTCGCGGCGGCATGTAGGGCACGTCCTCCTCGATGGCTTTGAAGCGATTCTGGCAAACCTCGTTTTCGCCACCACTCTCCAGGGTCTGCTCGCCCCAGGTCTCCAAATGGGTGCAGACGTAGTCCCCATCGAGCCACGGCTGGCCAGCTCCAACGATGGTGAAGGGCACACCGCAACGCATGCCGATGGCGCGACTCGACCCATGGGACAAGTCATGATCGCGCCGCCGAGCACGGAGGATCGAGTTCGCCCTGAGCTTGCCCGCATCGCTGGTGAGAAAACCGCCGGGGTAGGCGTAATACGGCATGGCGACCATGTCCTTGGCCGGCTGCTGGGCGGTGGGTGGCGCCTGGGGCTTTTCGAAGTCGTAGTCCCGCAAGTGGACGTCGTTGGTTCGGAGCGAGCGGGTGCGCTCGAAATCGGCCAGCGGCGTCCCGCTGAACCCTTGGGACATGGCGAAGCTGACCTCCGGAGCGTCGTCGGAGGCCGCAAAGGCCGAATGGCTGTCCGCGATGACCAAGGTGTGGCCATCAGGCTTGTGACGGAAGAAGTAGAACAGCCCCTCGTCCTCGAAGAGCCGATGCACGAAGTTGAGCTCGGTCTCTCGGTATTGAACGATGTAGTCCCGCCCTTCGTGGGTGTGGAAGAGCAGCCACTCGACGTTGTCGATCCCCGCCTCAGCGAAGACCTCCTTGACCACGTTCACCACGTCCATGTCCTGCCAGATCTTGCAGTTCTCACGGTGGGCAAGGGACGCCAGCGTGGGACGCAAGCGCAGTCGAAAATGATGGAGCGTCCCGGTGAAGAAGGCGTACTCGGCCCGATCGACGATGCCGTGGAAGAAGCGTTTTGCGCCGGAGTCGTCGGTAATCGCCAGTGCCACGCTGCTGCGCAGACAGCTGTCGACGACGAAGTTGACCGAGATGGGCACGGAGAACTCGACGTCGATCTCGAAGGGCATCGAGAGCGCCTCGTCGGCGTCATAACGGACCACCAGCGCCTCGGCCGGCAGCGCTTCGCCAGCTAGCTCGATATGTGCAGTCGCAGCAGCCACTTGCGACAGATTACCCGGCAGCAAGCGGAAACTCTAGCGGTATGACGGGGCCGGACCAGCCACCCGCACAGGTGGAACACCCCCTGCGGGTGAGCGTCGCCCGCCGGACTTGCTGGGCTTGGACGACCGTCGCTCGGGCCCCTGCGCCTAGGAGGCTGTCGCCTAAGCGTCGGCACCTTTGCGCTCGAGCCAGGCGCGAAAGGCGCTCAGCTTGTCGGTGTACCTCTGAGTCAGGGCTTCATCGTCCAAGAACATGAGAGCCCAGGCGCCCTTCTCGCGATCGTGGCTGTCGTGATCGAGCCCGTAGCGCTTCTCGATGGCCGCCCGTTGGTCCGGATAGACGCCGATTTCGGCGCTGAGGGAGGCGAATTGTTCCAACGAGAGCTTGGGCTTGACCGCCTGACTCCGCCGGGCAGTCGAGACATCCCTCGTGCCGGCGAGACTTTCACCGTCCTCGACCTCGTCCGCCGGCGGCTCGCTCCCCGACCTCTGGGACCGAAAGGGCAGCGCGCCGTCGGCAGCCCCGGGGCTGACAGGGGCCTCTGGCCGGGGGGACGCCTGGTCGCTGCTCCCGGCAAATGGGAGCACGAAGCGCGGCACCGTGCTCCCGTCAACGTGCATCGTGCTGCCGAGATCGACCGCCACCGGCTTGGCCGCCACTGGCTTGGCCGGCGCTGGTTTGACCACCCCGGCGTCCGGGGGCGGCGTCGGTCGGACAGGCGGGGTCGCCGGGGCCGGCTCGGCTGGACGGCGGTCGGCAAAGGGCAGCGCGCCATCGTGCACCGGCGGCTCGCCGCGATCCTTCGGCGGCGGGCCGCCAGCTGGCGCCGTGGCAAATGGCGCAGTGGCAAATGGCAAAGGCTCCGGCGCCGCGGCGCCCTCGTCAACCGGGAGCGTGGCAGCGACGCTGGGCTTCTTTGTCGGGCCAGGTGGCCGGGCCGCGAAGGGCATCACATGGGGTCGCTCGGCGACCGCCGCTGGTGATCTCCGGGGCTCAACCGCTGCTTCGCCCAGTACACCGCCTGCGGGCCTGCCTGCGCCAGGCAACGGCGGTGGCTCGAACGGCAGCGCCCCGTCTCCCTGGGCACGGGCTGGCCGACTCACCACCGGCGCTGCCACAGCGGCAAAGGGCATCAAAGTGGTCAGCTTGCGTCGGCCAGTGGTCGCCGGCGGGGGCGGAGCCGTCTCGTGACCACCAGCAGTCCATGGGCTGGCCGCACTAGCGACGGCCGGGGCACCGCCAACCACTGGCGCCGGCCGGGCAGCAGCCGCTTGTGGCGCCGATGCCTGCACCCGCGGGGTCACCGCCCGAGGCGCCACCACCGGAGACGCCGGTCCAGCCACCACCAGCGCAGGCTCGACCGGCTTGGCTGCAAGCGCCGGCTCGGGAACCTGGGGCGCTCTCACAGGCTCGCCCCCATCGTCAGCTGTCCCCTCGTCACCCTGTTGGGAGAGCACCGGGTCGCCAGCCTCGATGGCCTCGAACTGCTCGAGCAACAGCTCGTTGAACCGGTGTTGCAACTCGAAGCGCTCTAGCCGTGCCTGCTGCGCCATGGTGGTGAGCCAGTGGGTTTGCGCGGCGGTCCATGCCTGGCGGCTGACCCCAGCGCTGGCGAGGACTTGGTCCCGCGGTCGGCCGGCATCGATGAGCGCCGTCATGGCTGCGTATTGCTCCAGTCGCAGCACCTGCTCTGACATCCCGCCTGCGTCCACAGTGGAATCATACGACGATCCGACCTCGCTGGCCGAACGATGATAGAGCTGGGCGCCCTGGTCCCAGGGCGCGTATCATCGAATCATGCTTGTTTCCCATCAGGCCCCCTTTCGTGATCTTCTTCTCGCCACCGCAACGGTGACCCTGGTCGTGGTCGGCAGCGCTGGCTTGGCGGCCGGTTGCGCCGAGGGGACCGTCGAGTTCGACCCCGAAGACACCACCACCTCCGGCGACGGCGGCCAGACCGCCAGCGGCGGAGGCGAAGGCGGCACCACCTCCGGTTCTGGCGGCGCCGGCGGCTCCACCAGCCCCTGCGCCGTGGACTGTAGCCAGATTCAGGCTCCCGAGTGCCAGGTGGCCCAATGTAACGCCCAGACCGGCCAGTGCGAAGTGGTGGCCGATAACGACGGCACCACCTGCGAGGACGGCTTGTTCTGTACCGTCGATGACGCCTGCGTGGCAGGGGTCTGCGAGCCGGGCCCCCAGAACGACTGCAGCGTGACAGCCGAGGCCTGCGAGGTGGTCAGCTGCGACGAAACCAGCCAGACCTGTTCCACCGTTGCGTCCCAAAACGGAGATCCCTGCGTCGATCCCAACAACCTGTGCCTGGAGAACGCCACCTGCACCAATGGGCTGTGCTCG
>JAUVCD010000377.1 GCA_030590865.1 Myxococcales bacterium
GGCCCTGAAGGACACCAAAGGCAACCGCACGCGAGCGGCCAAGCTACTCGAGATCAGCCACCGAGCGCTGCTCTACAAGATCAAGGGCTACGAGATCGATCTCTAATGGCCGTGACGGAGCGGGATCTCGCCGCGAGTGGCATTGTCATCGTCCCTGCTCGGGACGACCACGCCGAGGGATTGATGCGGCTCATCGAGCCGATCTTCGCCGAGTACGAGGGGGTGCTGTTCCTCATGGAGGAGATGCCTGAGCTGCGTTCCATTGCCACCACCTTCGAGCAAGATGGTGGCCAGTTCTGGTGCGCCTTTCGCGACCAGCAGCTCATCGGCTCGGTGGGCTGGACGCCGGCCACCGAGGGTGTGGGGGTGGAGCTCAAGAAGCTCTATGTGGTCAAGGCCCAGCGGCGCCACAAACTCGGTCATGTGCTCACGTCCCGGGTCGAAGTAGCGGGCCGAGCAGCGGGATGTGGTTTCGTCGAGCTTTGGAGCGACGTGAAGTTTGACGCTGCGCACCGGTTCTATGAAGCCCGGGGCTATCGGCGGGACGGCCGGACTCGCGAGCTCGGCGACCAGAGCGACACCGTCGAATACTACTACCGACTCGATCTCGACCCGGCGGGTCGGGCTGAACACGATTGACCCCCAGAGACAATTCGGCGACGCCGTCGCGGGGAATGACGCAGGGCATGCAAGATCCGTCAGAGTCGCACAAGCCCGGGCGGTCGTGGTGGCGAATCCTGGCCGTGGTCCTCGGCCTCGCCTTGGCAGCTGCGGGCGTGGTGCTGATCGAAGCGGGCCACTCCAGCGGACGCAATCTCATCTTCCTGGGTTTGCCGATCACCATCGTGGCGCTGCTGGTGGGGGTGCTCAGGCGCAGCCAGGGGCCGGCCAGTGAGGCGGTGGTCACCGCTAGCGTTTGGGTGGCCATGGAGCAGGTGGCGGAGCGTGAGGGCTTCGACTTGGCGCCTGGGCGAGTGGCCGGCACCCTGAAAGGCCATCAGGTCGAGGCCACCGCCGAGGAGCCCGCCGGCCCGGTCATGGTCCGCTGTCATGCGGACCGCCAGCTCGATCTTGGTTTGGTCGTGGCGAGAGAGCGGCCACCTGGCGATGCCCGCCAGGACGTCGCGGTCGGCGATGACCACTTCGACGAGGCCTATTGCGTCAAGGTCGATGAGCCCGAACGGGGCCGGGCGATCCTCACCGAGCGGCTGCGGTCGCTTTTGCTCCAAATGGATGCTCGGCTCGACGATTCAGGTGTCACCCTGAGCCTCACCGACTGCAACGCCGCTAGCCTCTATGCCGCTATGCGCTATGCGGCCCGAGTGACCAGTGAGCTCGACCGAGCCTCTGGCGGCGTGGCCTGCGCCAAGCTGCTTGCCTCGGCGCGCGACAGCTGGTTGGCCTTTGCTCAAGAGCACAGCCTGGCCAGCGCGGACACACCGCTAGCCATGTGGGGCGAGATCGCCGGTCTCGACGTGTCGGCTGTAGCCATCCGCGATGCCTTCAAGAACTTCCACTACGAGCTCACCGCCAATTTCGCCGAGGACCTGGACCGCGGGCTCGAGCTGCGGCCCGCTAGCTCGACCAACCGGTTCGATCAATCTGGCGAGCCGGTCGGCCACCCGGCGTTCGACAAGATCTTCGTGCTCAAGTCTCGGGACGCGCTGGATGCCACGCGGCTGGTCGGTGGCGAGACCCGCAACGCCATGCTCGAGCTGCGAGATTGGGGCCTGCAGTTGCGAGTTCGAGACACTGGGCTGTGGGCCTGGGTCGGCTTCGACCCCACCCATGCGGAGGTCGTCCCGAAAGGGCTCGCCCGTATGGCGCTGGTGACCAAGCGTATCGCAGACAACGCTGAGCGCTTCCCGTCGAGCCAGCGTGAGCCCACCGGCGAGGGTTGAGACAAGCGCAGGCCGCGCCCATCAAAACTGGAAGTAGACGAATGGGACGGCGTCGGCGCTGGCAGCTTCCCGCAAGGCCAGGGCCACACAGAACAGAACCGCAGCCTGCATTGGCGCCGGGGATCGGATGAACCACTCGCGGGCGCCGTCGTAGAGCTTCCGCGGCGCCCACTGCAACATCAGGGCACCCAGGATGACCAGCAGCACGTAGGGGTGAAGGTTTGGCGTGTAGGTCGTGAAGGTCAGCAGCCGCTCGTACATGTCCCAGGCCTTGTCGAGCGAGGCGGCGCGAAACATGGTGAAGGTCAAGGCCACGAAGGTGAAGTTGGCGGCGATGCACAGCACCTTGACGGGCAGCTGGGCCTCTTTCTCACCCTGGCCGGGCTTGACCCCTCGCACCTCTTGGGACCAGTGCGTCACGCAGAGCGCGAGCCCTTGGATGCAGCCGAACACGAAGTAGGTCCAGGCCGCACCATGCCATACGCCGCAGATGACCATGGTGAGGAACATGTTGAGGTACTTGCGTGGCCGTCCCTTCTTGCCTCCGCCCAATGGGATGTAGACGTAGTCCCGCAGCCAGGTCGAAAGCGAGACGTGCCAGCGGCGCCAGAACTCGACGATGTTGAGGGATTTGAACGGTGCGTCGAAGTTGATCTTGAAGCGGTAGCCCAGCAGCAGAGCCGAGCCGATGGCGATATCGCTGTAGCCCGCAAAATCGCAGTAGACCTGGACCGCGTAGCCATACATCGCGGTCATCACCTCGATGGACGAGTAGGTCGTCGGTTCGGCGAACACCCGGTCCACCAAATTGAGGGCGATGTAGTCTCCGATGACCACCTTCTTGAACAGGCCCGAGGCGATGAGGAACATCCCTTCGCCACCGGTCTTCGTCGTGAGGTGGGTGTCCCGCTCGAGGTGAGGCAGCAGATCTCGGCCGCGGATGATGGGGCCGGCCACCAGGTGAGGGAAGAAGGAGATGTAGGTGAGGTAGTTGAGGTAGCTCTGGCAGGCCGGGATGGTGCGCCGATAGACGTCGATGACGTAGCTCAACGACATGAAGCAGAAGAACGAGATCCCGATGGGCAGCTCCACTCGCAGGTGGATGTCACCGATCTGGACGTTGAGCAGCACGTCCAGCAGCCAGCTGAAGGTGTCGGCACCCCAGTTCCAGTATTTGAAGAACACCAGGATGCCGACGTTCACGATCACCGTGCCGAAGAGCATCAGCTTGCGCCAGCGCGGGTGCTGGATGCGGTCGAGTGCCACCCCTAGGTAGAAGTCGATGCTGGTGGCGACGAAGAGCAGCGGGACGTATTTGATGCTCTGGACGACTTCGAGCCAGAAGGCCGTCCCTTCGGCGTCCAGCAGTCGATCCCAGCCGACGAACGTCCAGCCGGCGTAGAAGATGTAACTCGACACCAGCAGCATGCCGAGACGCGCGCGGCGCCAGGGGGCGAGCAACCAGGCCAGCACGAAGACTGTGGCGAAGAAGTACGCGTAGGTGATGGTGTTGAACAGCACGGATCGGTCAGGTGCGAGTGCTGCGCTCCTCACTAGGCGCAGCGGTGCGTCGCGAGCGTCCTCGGCCGGAGGCCGAAGGGACAACTTCTCGGCGTCCCCTAGCAGGCTTGCCGCTGCGCGGTCACGTCGCTGGCCCTAGGATCAAAGGGTCTTTTGGTACACGCGATAGGTCGCCGCACGGGTGGCGCCCATCCGCTCGATCATGGCGTTGACCGCGTGGTTGTCCTCTAGGGTCCAGCCGATCTCGCCGGCGACTAGGCCTTGCCGCTGGCCGCCGCGGAAGGTCTCCACCATCAACGGTGAGATGATGCCACTCTTGCGGTATTCGGCGCGGACACCGAGCAGGATTAACCGGGCCTTGTCGACCTTGTTGCTGATCTTGGTGTCCCAGAGCAGGCGGAAGATGCCGCTGGGGAAGAGCTTTCCGTCGAGCTTCTTCATGACCGGGTTCACGTCGAAGATGGTCAGGGCGAAGGCCACGGGCCTGCCCTCCACTTCAGCGACCAATCCCAGGTCGTTATGGATGACCATCTTCAGGTCCTTGGCCATGTGGCGGAATTCCTTTTCGCTCACCGGCACGAAGCCCCAGTTTTTCTCCCAGGCATCATTGTAGATGTCGATGCAGATCCCGACCTCGTCGTCCCACTTGGCCAGATCCATGTTGCGGATGGTGATCCCCGCCCGTTTGGCCACCCGGTCGGAGATTCTGACGATCCGCTCGGGGATCGGTTTGGTCAGATCGATGGACCACTGCCACAGGTCTTTGGCCTTCTCGAGCCCGCACTGCTCGAGCAGTCGGTCGTAGTACGGCGGGTTGAAGGGCATGTTGATGGCCGGGTCGCGCTGGAAACCGTCAACCAAGATGCCGCTGATGTAGTTGGTCGACAGCTCGAAGGGGCCGATGGCCTGCTCGAGCCCATGGGCGACCATCCAATCGTTGGCGCGCTTGACGAGCGCCTGGGCCATCTCGGGGTCGTTGCAGCAATCGAACATCCCGTAGTAGCCCGTCTTCTCTCCGTGGAACGAGATGTAGTCGGCATCTTTGACGGCAGCGATTCGTCCCACGTCGCGGCCCTGGTGGTGGACCATCCAGAAAGCCGCTTCCACGTGATCGAAAAACGGGTTCTTTTTGGGGTTGAGGTAGTCCCGTCGATCCATCAGCAGGGGCGGCACCCAGTGACTACTTGGATGATGCACGCGGTTGATGTGCCAGGGCACCCGAATGAAGCGTTCGACTAGCTTGCGATCGCTCAGAGGGACTTCAACGAGCCTGAAGCTCGACGACTCAGACTTACTCTCCCGCGCCATGGCGGGCAGCCTCAGCCCCCTGGCCGACCACGTCAAGCCCCTCGGGCGTGCCGAGCGCGCGAGCCAGCGGTCAGAAACGGATCGCCGCGATGGGCGGTGCTCGTCGCGAGCGGCGTTGGGCTCTTGGCTTCGCCGGCCGGTTGCGCTCTCCGAGCTGTCCGAGGAATTGGGAGCTGGATCGCCTGCCCACCGAGCTGCGAGCCTTCGGCTGCTTGGGCTCTTCTGCTCTCGATGACGCGGACTGGGGGGGGCTGTTGGCGTCTAGGTCCGCCGCGAGGTCGTCGAAGTCGTCCGGGGCCGCCGGCGCTCGGTCTGCTCGATCGGTGTCGATGCGAGTGTTCAGCTTGGCGAGCTCATCGGTCTCGTCATCGGCGTCGTCGATGTCTCCAGTCACGAGCCAGAGTGGCGCCTCGAGGTCCGCTGCGTAGCCTGCGACCGGCACCGTCTGCGCAGGTGGTCCGGCCTCGGGGCTCGCCACCACCAGGACGAACAGCACGACGCAGAGGGGCATGGCTAGCATGGCACCCCGTGCCACTGCGCTCCACGGCAGCGCGCTGAGCCGCCTTCGTTTGGGCTGCAGGTGGGTCCACGGATGGTCGTCGGTGAAACGGGGATCGGTTGGGCCCATCGGAGGGAGGCCCATGGCCGGGGCGGTGAGTGAGCGAGGGGGGGGCGTCGTCGGTCGCGGTGGGATTGAGCTTTCGCTGCCGGTCTCGGAGGACCCGATGCTGCGAACCATCGCCATCGACTGCTCGTCCCCCGAGCCCTGGGCGGGGGGCGCCGCCGTGGGCGCGTAGTCGCCAGCGAGCCGAGCGATCTGCTCGATGAGCAACTGTCCGTGAGCCGTGGCGAAGGGGCGCAGCGCAACCGCGAAGGCGTATGGGCTCTCGAGGCGGACCTGTCGATCCTTGGCGAGGGCCGTGGCGACGACGGCATCGAGGGCTTCGGGCAAGTTGCTGCGCAGGCGGCTGGGTGGGGTCGGGTCGTCCCGGGCGATGGACTGCATCAGCCGGAGGCCATCCCCCTGGATGCCGTCTTCCTGGAAGCTATCCCCGGGGAAGGGCGCGCGGCCGGTGATCAGCTCATAGAGCAGGCACCCGAGGGACCAGACATCGGCTCGGGCGTCGATCGACCGGTCCTGGCGGGCGACTTCCGGTGAGGCCGAGGCTGACAGGTCCAGCAGCCGGGTGCTGCTGATCTCGCCGCTGTCGGTGTGGTGGGCGACGACCTTGCACGTTCCGAAATCGATGAGCTTGGCCACCGGTGTGCCGTTCCGTTTTTGGGTCACCAGCACGTCGGCGGTTGCCAGGTCTCGGAGTACGATGCCATGGCTGTGCGCCTCTTGAACGGCCTCGCAGACCTGCAGGCACAACAGCACGGCCTCGCTGAGAGGCAAGGCTCCTCGGCGTTGGATTCGCTCGGCCAAGGTGACGCCTTCGAGGTGCTCGCGCACGAGATAGAGGGAGCCATCTTGCAGGGTCCCAAAGTCGATGATTCGGGCCGCGTGATCCGACTCGAGCTTCGCTATCGTTCGGGCTTCCCGCTGCAACTGGTCGACCCCTTTTTCGGTGGTCAGGGTTGGCGAGATGACCCGAATCGTGACGTGCTGCTCGAAGGCGGTATGGGAGGCGTCGAGCAGCAACCCCCGGGTGCGATTGACGATTGCATTGACTCGATAGCGGCCAGCGACGAGATCACCTGGATGGATGTCGCTCTGGGCGCAGCTCGCCGGCAGCGGTCCTGTGCCGGTCCCAGACTCAGCTAGCCCGGACTCGGCTTGCCGGGTCTGGGCTAACGCAGGGACGCTGGGCTGCGAGCGTTGCGCCCGATGCTTGGGTGGTGCGGTGGGTAGCGGAAGACGGGGCGGCGGGCTTGGCGGAGTGCTGGTGGCGCCGTTAGCTTTGGTGCGCCGCGGCACAGGTGGTGGCTCGCTGAGAGATTCGGCCGGCTGCCTGGGTGGGCGAGGTGGGGCGTGGCGGGCGGTCATGGTGGCGAGTCAGCAGAAAGCGGATCGGTGGGAACCCCAGTGCGGAGTGCCCAGTACTGAGTGCACACCCCATGCCGAAATTTCAGCCACAGCGTATCCTTACAACTGTGCGAGATCTCACGATTCCCTGTGATGTCGAGCTCTGGCACCTGGATCGTTGGAATAACTAAGGATCTAAGGAGATCCAGTCGCACCTTCACGCCCCTTTCCACACCAATCAGCTCAGCTGGCTCTCCTCCGCCCTCGTCCGGGCTGTCGCAAACTTCGGCAGCTCCCCGACCAACGGCTATGGTTCAGCTATCTGCGATGGCGACGGCTGAGATAGTCCTGATCGTGGCCTCGGTGCTGATCCTGGCGCTGCGGGCCGCTCGCTTGTTGGGCCTGCGGTT
Organism: Myxococcales bacterium; assembly: GCA_030590865.1. Classification (GTDB taxonomy): domain Bacteria; phylum Myxococcota_A; class Polyangia; order Polyangiales; family Polyangiaceae; genus JAPYTK01. The sequence continues at coordinate 7,107 of JAUVCD010000377.1, forward strand.
CGACGACAAGACCGCGCGGACCACCTTCGAGGAGCCACGCCTGAAGCTGGATGCCCCTGCCAAGCAGCCCCACGATTTGTTCGGAGAGCTTCAGTCGACCCTCGAGGCCGACAAGGACGCCGACATCCGCTACTTGGATGCCGGCGAACAAGACGCCCAGCTGAGCCACCGCATCCCAGTCGCCCGCAAGGTGCTGTTCACCGCCGGCTGCATCGCTTTGCTGGTCGGGCTGCCCTACCTGCATCCGTCGCTGAGCTGGCTTCAGGTGCTGAGCGCTCGAGACAGCAGTGCCACCGAAGCGACTCCTCAGGCTGGTGGCCCGCTGCCCTCAGCCTCGGTGGGCGAGGCCAAGCTGCCTGGTGCCACCTATGACCAACAGTCGCGGGCCAAGGACTTGGACGCCCCGACCCAGGACAGTCGCGGTCCCATCGCCAGGGGTGGTCAAGCTACCGACCAGCCAAAGATCGCGGCGGCTGTCGAGGAGGACAAGCCGCCCAGAGCGATCGATGATCCCTCAGGCAAAGCTCTGGACGCGCTTTTTGCCAAGCTGGTTCGGGTCGAGAACAAAGAGACCGGCTCGGTGGCTCGCATCCTCTATCTCGGTGACTCCATCGTTGCCTCCGACTTCGTCACCGGCAAGCTGCGCCGCTTGCTTCAGACCAGGTTCGGCGATGCCGGGCACGGCTACGCCATCGTTGCCAACGCTTGGCCAGGGTGGTTCCACATTGACGTATCGCGCAAGGCTTCGGCCGAGTGGCGGGTCAGTACTTGCGTCGGTCCTTACGCCAAGGATGGGCTCTATGGGCTCGGCTGTGCGTCCTTCACGTCCTATCACAAGGGGATCTGGTCTGAGTTTGCCACTGCTGACTTGGACAAGTGGGGTCGGAGCGTCTCGCGCTTCGAGCTCGAGTACCTGGCCCACCCAGGGGGCGGCGCTGTCAATCTCATCATCGATGGTGAGCAGCGGGAGCGACTCTCGACCGCTGACCCGGACACCAAGGTCAGCTGGCACAGGGTCACCGTGCCTGATGGACCGCACCGCCTGAAGATCGAAGCTGCGGACGACAAGCCGCTGCGCGTCTTCGGCATTCGCATGGAACGCGACGTCCCTGGGGTGACCCTCAGCGCCTTGGGGATCACTGGCGCCCGCGCCCGCTTTCTCGACAAGCAGGATGACGGCCATTGGGCCAGCGTGATAGCGGCGGCGAAGCCCGACTTGGTGTGTCTGGCCTTTGGCTCAAACGAGATCACCGATGGCAACATGTATCCGATGGACAAATATCGGGAGAGTCTGTCAGCGGTGATGACGCAGGTCGAAGCCGCGGTCCCTCAAGCATCGCTCATGCTGGTCGGTCCGCCGGACATGGCGTCGAACAATGCTGCCTGGGGTCACTCACGGTCGATGGGGCACTACATCGTCAAGAACCAGAAAGAGCTGGCCGCCGAGCGGGGCTGGGCATTCTGGGACCAGTATCGAGCCATGGGTGGTACCGGTTCGATGTGGGCCTGGATGCAGTCCGGACTGGGCTCGAAGGACCTGTTCCACCCCACCGGCACCGGTGGCAACCTGCTTGGGTCCTGGGAGTACCTGGCATTGATGCAAGCCTTCGAGACCTACAAGGCGGCCCGGCGATGAGCATCGAACGGAGCTCTCGCTTGCCCCCCGCGCCGGATGGCCAACGGGCGGCTGCGCGAAGGCCAACGCGCACGACGTTGAAGCGAGAGTTGCGCCGGCTTGCCCGCGAGTTCGCCGATGACTTGGTCGAGTTGCTCGAGGACCACGGCATGTGGGATGGCTCCCAGGACGATGTGCCGAACGAATTTGGGGCCAAGCGGGTCCGGCGCACGATCGCAGCCTTGGAGCGTGTGGAAGACCGCATCCTGAGCGATCTGCGGGGGAGGCGACGACCGGTGGCGATCAGTACGGTCGCCAAGGGGCTGGGCATGACACCTCGGGAGATTGCTCACCCCATGAGTCTGCTCGTCGCGGAGGGCAAAGTGGCTCGCACCGGTGAGCGCCG